>DEGE01000013.1:0-5796 GCA_002351365.1 Candidatus Saccharibacteria bacterium UBA2834 | reverse complement strand
TACTTATTCCCGTCGTCGTCTTGCAGATACTCGTAACCGTCGGTAGTCATGGTACCATCGTTGGTGATTTTGGTATCCCTCATTGTGTAGGTGGTTACCATTACAACGCCGGTATTCTCGCCATCATTAGGCGTAACCGTCAGACTCGTACGGTAGGTGCCATAATCGTAGTTGGGATCGAAGACGATATTACCATCTTCAGTCACGTAGTAAACCGTCTCAGTTTCATTGGCGATATCGCTAAGCAGATACACTGTATAGTCGGGTTCGGGTTCCGGTTCCGGTTCCGGGTCTGGTTCGACCGGCGGGGTCACAGGATCAGGATCTACAATTGGCGGAACTGGCGGCTTGACCGGATCGGGGTCCACGATTGGTGGTACCGGCGGATCAATTGGATCAGGTTCGATAATTGGCACGTCTGGATCTGGAACGATAACTGGCGACTCGGGGCCGTCCACTACGTCAGTCGGAGCAGGCTCTGGCTCGGCTACGCACTGGTCGTCGACGACCTTGTTGGTACCAGGCACGACAATTTCTTCCCAGTACGTTAAACCTACTGGCTGACCATGGCATTCCATGCGAAGCAAAACAGTAACGCCGTTCAGCTCGAGTTTCAGCGCGTGGCCTCCCGTATTTTGGGAATTACGCTTTACGACTAACGGATATTGTCCGTCCAGTCCATTCGGCACCATATACATTGCCGAAGTATACTGGTAGAGTTCTTCGATTGTCGGATTAACGTCAACCAGCAAATTGTCGATTGCCGACGCGCAAGCCTCCCAGTCGTCGGGATTAGCAATGAACGCCTTGGTTGCAAAAGCCGCCCTTACGTCAACCGGCTGCGTAGAGTATGCCTCCAGCAACTTTGTGCCTCCGGAGGCTCCGGTTTCGTCGAAGTGCAACGCAATTGCTGCGCAGAATGCGGGATCGCTTCTGTACCAGAGTTTGAATTGCTCAAACAGATAGGCCTCAATACTGTCGGCTTCGTGGTTGGCGACGGCTTCTTCGGCCTCAGCATACGCATTTGGTCCAAAATTGTAATCATTGTGCTGATTGTCGTCGTTCTGCACCTGCTCGTTGTAGAAAACCGTCGTGTGGTCGTGCGAATTGTCAGCCGCAAGCGCGGTGACCGAATTTGCGATCGTGAGGCTGAGAATCATCAGCAACACCATCATCGTGCTTAAAAAACGTTTCTTAACTTTTGCCATTTAAAGCACCTCCTTTTGACTTTGTGAAAATGGCATCCAATGGATAGAGCGGATTGCACAACATAACTTTTAGCGAAATGCGTTCGTCTACGCTAACGCTAAAAAATAATAAAGTGCAACTTTGCGTATTTTATCATATTTTAGGCTCTTTTTCAAGTTAAGCAGTACGCGTATAATAGTAATAATGGATAAACGAAATAGGCAAATTACACGGACTAGTGTTCTTGGTATTGTGGCTAATATATTATTAGCCGGCTTCAAGGCAGTAGTTGGTTTATTGTCCCATTCAATCGCAATTACACTCGACGCGGTAAATAATTTTAGCGATATGTTGTCGTCTATCGTGACAATTGTGGGGCTCAAATTCGCGAATCGCGCTCCAGACAAAAATCATCCAATGGGGCATGGCCGCTTTGAGTATCTGGCCGCATCAATTATTGCGATTATTATTTCATATATTGGTTTTACCGCGTTAATCGAATCGATACAAAAAATTATCCATCCTACGGAGCCGGACTATTCTATTGCGACGGTGATTGTAGTTATGGCGGCAATTCTGGTGAAAATTTTGCTTGGCCTTTATGTTGAAAAAGTCGGTGAACGTACAAAATCCGACATGCTCAAAAACAGTGGTCGTGACGCACTGATGGACTCTATGATTTCGACCGGCACATTGATTGCCATTATTATTTTCTATACGCTCCACATTAGCATTGAACCATATGTAGCAACTTTAATTTCGTTATTTATTATTTATTCTGGCATCAAGATGATTGCCGACGCTTTTAGTGTAATACTAGGGGAGCGCACGGATAGCAAAACTTCACGCGCCATTAAACGAACGGTTGCTAGTATAGATGGGGTAATGGGTGCATATGATTTAATTGTGCATGATTATGGCCATCAGCGAGCGTTTGCTTCAGTTAATATTGAAGTCGATAACTCACTATCGGCGTCGGACATTGATGACTTGTCTCGTCATATTCGTAAAAAAGTCTACACCATGCACCACGTACTAATCACGTCTGTCGGCATATATTCAATCAATAAAGATGATCCGGAAACTAACCGAGTCTATGATCAGGTTAAGGAAATTGTCATGCAGTTTAAACACGTAAAATCCATTCACGGTTTCAATATAGATAAAAAAGACAAAGAAATCAGCTTCGACGTAGTGGTGGATTTCGGGAACACGAGCGGATATCATAAGACGATTATTCAAACCCTGAAAGAGTATTACCCCGATTATCGTTTCAATATTTCAATTGATGTAGATTTTAGCGACTAACGAAAAAGCATAAGTGTAGTACAATGAAGATATATGATAGCTTTTTCAGGCCGACTCAATCATGCTATTAGGGTGGCGACACGTGCCCATGAGGGGCAATTCCGCAAGGGGTCTGATACGCCATATATTGCCCACCCAATGGCCGTCGCGATGATTACTCAGCAATACCTTGAGGATGAAGATTTGTTTATCGCGGCATTATTCCACGACATCCTCGAGGATGTTCCAAAATGGACATATTCGCGCGAAGATATTCGTGATAATTTTGGTCAACAAGTTCTCGAAATTGTCGAGGATGTCTCGGAGCCTGACATTAATTATCCAGCGCTATCAGCGTGGACGGAGCGTAAAAATTATTACATTGAACATATTTCAAAAACCGAAAACGTTAAATCCATCCTAGTTTCTATCGCGGATAAGATTCATAATATGTCAGAAATTCTGCGCGAATACAACGAGAAGGGTGATGATGTTTGGCAAAACTTTCATGTCGATAAAGGACGCGAAATCTGGTTCTTCGAAGAAGTCTTTAATGCTATTAAAAACAAACCAAACGTTCCGGCCGCCGCGATTGCAGAATATGACCGCATTCTCGACGAGCTGAAAAAACTAGACGACCGCAGCTACCACTAAAAATTATCAATAATTTGATAGGGGAGTAATGCGCATTTTGTGCGCGCCGGCATTTTTGCGATATCTTGTAGGGCCACTAAATTGCCGACTTGTTCTTTGCTATATTTTTCTCCTAATATCATCGCGCGATAGTTCTTTAGCAAAGCTTTTGCTTCTTTTTTACTTTTTCCGACAATTTCGTCCAAGATAATATCTGCGGCGGTCCTCGAAATTGCGCAACCGGTGCTAGTAAACTTACCGGCTACTATTGTTTCATTTTTGATCGCGAGCTGAATCTTTAAAGTATCGCCGCAACTTGCATTTTCGAGTATTGATTCAATGTCGGGATTTGCCAATTCGCCGTCATTAAATGGGTGATTATTATGGTCAATTATTGCGTCGTTGTACATTTATTCTATCCCCATTTTCTTTCGAACTTTTTTTAATGCAGCAATCAGTCGATCAACTTCGCTTTTTGTGTTATAACATGCGAGGCTTACGCGAACCACTGGTCCATAGCCGAGCTCTTCCAGCAAAGGCTGTGCACAATGAAAACCCGAGCGCACATAGATTTTATCTTCATTTAATGATTGTGCTGCATCATGCGGATGTACGCCATCAATCGTGAAGCAGATTATATCATTGCCCGGCAAGACATTAATGTGGGGGATTTCGTGCATTTTATTTCTGGCGTATTCGTAGAGCGCTATTTTTTCGTCGCTAAAGTAACCATTCTTTTGAATCCATTCAATCGCGGCTACTAGACCTGCAACACCCGCCACATTTGGCGTGCCCGCTTCGAAGCGTTGTGGAATATCTGCCATTTGTGCCTTAATGGAAGTATGATGCCAATTCGAGTTTGTAGCACGATGCACCGCATCGACCATCTCACCGCCCCAATAAAGCGGCCGCATCTTCTCGAGTAGATCCTTTTTTGCGACCAACACGCCAATCCCCATCGGACCGTACATTTTATGACCAGAAAAAGCCAACAAATCAATATTATTCATTGATATCTTTTCATTGGTGACCCATTGTGCTGCATCGACGAGCCTTATGCGACAATAATCATTTAAATTATCGAGAATCTCATTTAAACGTGTTTCCTTACCTAGTACATTTGACCAGGCGGAAATGGCTAATATGTCCGCTTTGGTACTTAATTTTGGATGTTTCAAGATATCATTATTGGCGTCAGCTTGATGGATTATTATATTTTCGTTTTGGAGCCTNNAATAAATTGCTATGGTGTTCGCGCCCGCCCAGAATTACGACCTTATAATCTAAACCACGCGCGACGAGATTGATTGCTTCGGTTGTATTGCGCACAAAAACCACTTCATAGCTGTCGTCGGCGCCAACGAATTGTCTCACTATTGTGCGTGCATTCTCATATAATTCAGTAGCTTCTTCGCTTAAATCATAAATACCGCGGTGCACATTAGCGTTCTTTGATTCGTAAAAATGAGTCATAGTATCAATGACGCTTTGCGGCTTGAAAGTCGTGGCGGCATTATCGAAATATACAAAATCATCGCTGATTTGGGGGAAGTCTTTACGTATCTCGGAAACTGATCTAGACATGATTCTGCTCGTAAAAATTATCAAATTTTTCTGATATCAATTGTAATTGATTTTCGTCCGCATTTCCTAGGATGCTCAAAATGTCTGAACGGGCTACTAAGTGACGTATTTGATTATCACCCAGTCCACGGCTAGCTAAATAGTTGTATATATCTGAATTAATTTTGCCAGAACTCATGCCGTGGCTACCTTTCATATTTTCCTCGGAACTTTCGATTATTGGCATACAGATATTTTGACAACTATCATCAAGAAGCGTAATTCTCTCGTTTTCGTTGCCTATTGCGTTAATCGCACTCGGCCGAAACGAAATCTTCATTTTTGTTTGTTTTTTAATGCCATTTGCTAGTACGCCGCGAACTAGGAAATTGCTTTTTGAATTTTCTCCAGAATGCGTGGCAAGGTAATCGACAAAAATATCATGGGTACCAGAAGCAATTATGGCGATACGGCCATCAAATTCTGCGTTTTCGGCCAACCTTACCATAATTTGCAGCCNNGAAGTATTTCGCATGCAAAAAAGCACCAAAGTGAGATTAATTTTTTCACCGTTCTGAAGATCGTAAATATAAGAGTTTTCACGATCGCGATTGTCGAGAATTTGAAACACGTTTTTCATCACATATTCTCCGACATTTCCAACTTAATAAGATTATTCATTTCGGCTGCATATTCAAAAGGCAATTCTTTCGAAACATCGTTTGCGAAGCCGCGTACTATCAATGACCTCGCGACGTCTTCCTGTAAGCCGCGCGACATCAAAAACTCAATTTCTTGAGTGCTAATTTTACCAATGTTAGCCTCATGTGCGACCTCGGCATCGTCGGTTTGAATATCGAAGAATGGAATTGTTTCAGATTTAGATAAAGAATCAAGCATTAATGACTGGCAATCCGTAAAAGAACGACTCTTCTTTGCATCTGTTGTAATTTTTACAACATTCCGAAATGTATTGATACCTCCATCTTTCGAGATGGATTTTGCATTAATGATTGACCTCGTATTAGCGGCCCGATGTTCGACTTTTACGCCCGTATCGAGTATTTGTTTTTGCCCAGCAAAACTAACGCCCGTATATTCCATCGATGCGCCATTGCCGTTCAA
>DEGE01000035.1:3246-7851 GCA_002351365.1 Candidatus Saccharibacteria bacterium UBA2834 | reverse complement strand
CAGTCTACTATCCCGACAGAACAGACCGCTCCCGCAGCAGCTAATCCGCAGTCTGCCGCTCCAGCAGAACAGCCAGTCATGCCAGCTCCACAACCATCGACACCCAACCAACAAACAGCGAATACGGGGTCAAAACCCGCATCAAAGTTCGACATAAAACGCATCTTAATGCCAATTATGGCCGTAGCCTGTATTGTATTAGTCGTAGTTATTGGAGTTGTGCTCTATGATGCCTTGAGTGGCCCAAAATTAAAGAAGGGCGAAAAAGCTATGCTTTCAGAAGCCGCCTTTATCCCAAAGACCACGGAAAAGGATTCTAAATATGCACTTTTTGACAAAAACGGCAAACAGCTAACAGAGTTCGACATTAAAGATCATGAAACAATAGTTGCCGGCTACGCACTCATCCAAAACGATAACGACGAATATGCAGTCATCAATCAAAAAGGCAAAATAACCATCGATTGGCAAAAAAGCGAAATCGAACAATATGGCGGCCTATTCTTGGTCCATATCAACGACGACGAAGGCGTTCTCGTAACCGGCAAGGGCGAACAAGTCGACGCCATCGATAAGGACTCATCCGTCGAAAATATGTATTCTTCGCCAATCACGATAGTCTACCACAAAGACACCGTAAATATATTTAGCGCATATGGCGACCAGCTCGATACAATTAACGGCTCCGAAGATGACTGTGACTACTCAACGAGCCAAGCGGCCATAGCCGTCATTTGCAAGGACGCATTAGCTGTATTTGATGCGTATGATTTAAAAGAAGTTTTCNNAAGACATCTACCTCAAATCAGTATGACAGCTTCTATGCATCGCAAAACAATGACATCTACGCCTTTAGCTCTTTCAACTATGGCCTGTACAACAAGAAAAACGATAAAGGCACGGCCGTTTATTCGGGCGGTAAATTCATCGAGCTAGGCGACCGCTGCGATAGTGTCTACGCCACCAACCCCAATCGATCCGAAGAAAGGAACGATGGCGGATATGCATCATGCACGAATGACGATGGTACGTTCCTTATTGCTGCTGATGGGCATATAACTGATATTGAAGTATCCGAAAACACCGTTTACAATCCCGAACATTATGTCAAATATGACGCAGATGGCGAAAAGGCTGAGTTTTATGTCAATGGCAGCAAAGTCGGTGAAGCCAAGGCTACCAGTCGGCCAACCATCTCATACGCCAGCTACGTCATAGAAGATGACGACAACGTTTCGATATATGATTTAAGCGGCAAACAAATTTTCACGACACCTTATAAATATAGTGCGGAGGTTTATGGCGTCGACAACTATGGTCTTATCGCAATAAATACATCCGACGGCGACAACCGTAAAGCAATGCTCGTAAACACTAAGGGCAAAACCTTGCTTGATGGCGACTACGCGGCAATCGTTGATGAGGGACACGGCTACTACAATATCATAAAAAGCGAAGACGACAACAAGAAAAAGAGCCTTGCAAACAGCAAGGGCAAGCTCATCATCGAAGACGCGAACTGCTCATACATCGCATATGTCAAATACATCGAAACATTAGTCTGCACGCCACAATCATCTTATAGTTACGACGACAAAAAAGACGAAGATTTAGGCAAATATATCTTCTACGATAAAAACGGCAAAGAACTTTTCAGCGCCGAGGGCGAAATGTCGTTTATGGACAATTATTACATCTTCGGCTTCGAGAAAGACGACGTAGTTAATTATTACACCAACAAAGGCAAGCTCGTCTATACTTCTAAATAACCATGAAACAAAGCAACTACGATTACTATAGCGTCCCAAAGATAAACAATCTCCACGAATTAGTCCAGCAGCGCAAAGATTCGCCTCGGACGGCCTTCATGTGGCGCGAGAATGGCGAAATTCAACGTCGCAGCTTTCAGGATGTTTATCAGGACGTCACGCGACTCAGTGGTTTATTCTATGAAAAATACCGCGGGGTAAATATAGCAGTAATCGGCGAAAATTCATATGCCTGGATCATCTATAGCCTCGCCATAGTGCTCAGTGGCAATGTCTGCGTCGCGATCGACAAAGACGGCGACCTCAAAACCATCAAAAAGCAGCTCAAGCAATGCGACGTCAAGGCATTATGCTACTCCGACACATACAATCCCGAAGCGCAAAGCCTTACCAAGAACAACTATAGCTTCTCTAATCTAAAATCGAACATCAGACAAGGAGCAAAACTTAAAAACCAGTATCGGGTAGACGAAAATAAACCAGCCATGATTTTCTTTACCTCCGGCACAACTGGCTACAGCAAAGCGGTGGTATTATCAGAAAGAAATATCGCAACGGACATCTACGGTGCCGCATCAATCTTTAAGCCATCCGGTGGAGTATCTAGCTTTTTGCCATACCATCATGCCTTCGGCTATGTCACCTCGGCGCTCAAACCATACTATTATGGCGTATTAACCTTCATAAGTAGTAGTTTTAAACATCTGACAGACGATTTCCAAACAAGCCACCCCAACACAATTTTTGCCGTACCGATGGTCGTCGAAACTTTCTATAAGCAAATTTGGCGAGAAGCGAGACGCAGTAAAACCGACAAAAAACTTCAGCGCGGCCTCAAAATTAGCAATATGCTCCTGAAAGTCGGCATCGATCAGAGGTATAACTTCTTTAAAGATATTCATCGGCAATTTGGTGGCAAATTACGCTATATCATTTGCGGCGGAGCGCCACTTGACCCAAGCTATGTTAAATGGTTCCGCCAGATTGGCATCGAAGTCTTAAACGGTTACGGTATTACGGAATGCTCACCAGTCGTCGCAGTCAATCGCAACCAATACCATCAAGATGGCAGCGTAGGGCAAATCTGCCGTGACGTAGATGTAAGAATAATCGACGGCGAAATAGCCGTTGGTGGTGACATTGTTATGCTCGGTTATTACAAAGACAAACGAGCCACCGAGGCAGTCTTGCGCAACAATTACTACTTTACGGGGGATCTAGGATATATCGACGCGAACGGCTTCCTCTATGTGACTGGGCGCAAGAAAAATCTTATCATTTTAAGTAATGGCGAAAATGTCAGCCCAGAGGAAATCGAAAAAGAACTAGCCAAAAATCCGGCCATCTCAGAAGTCGCAGTATATGAATATCAAAATCGCATCATTGCATCTATTTATCCGGCCGAAGGCTATCTAGGCGATCAAGAGTTTTACGATGATATAATCTATGAGTATAACCAAACAAAAGCCAAAAACCGCCAAATTGCCATGGTCCACCTAAGAAGTAAACCATTCCCGCGCAATAATAACGGCAAAGTTGTACGCGACAAATTAATTGAGGAGGACAATCATGAAAGAAAAAATCATTAAGCTAATAGCTAAAACTCTCGATATCAACCCTAAAGACATTAATGAAAAAACCAATCTCGTCAAAGATTTAGAAGTAGAATCACTCGATTTGGTGGATCTTGTCGCGGCATTCGAAGACGAATTCGGCATCGAAATCGCCGATAAAGACATTAAAAACATCCAAACCGTCGGTGACATTATTAAATACGCCGAAGAGCACAAAACAGACTAAATTGATATAATAATACCGTGATTAATGTATTGTATTGCGGAGATAAAAACGTACTCAATGGTCTAATTATCTCCACCTTATCTTTAGCAAAACAGACCAGCCAACCACTCAATATTTTTGTACTAACGATGAAGATGCGCGGATTTAAAGAAATGCCGCAAAAATCAATCGAAAAACTAGACGCACTTCTGAAAGAAAAGGATCCCAAACATCAGGTGCAACTACTAGATATCACAGAAGAATTCCAGTCCGATCCACCAAAAGCAAATGTGAAGAATCTATTCTCACCGTATTGCCTGCTTCGCCTCTATGCCGACTTAGTACCAGAGCTGCCTAGCAAAATCCTCTATCTCGATACGGATGTCGTCGCTTTGGGAGACCCNNTCGTACGAATTATATAAAATGGATAATTCGAACTATGAATTAATGGGCGCCGTCGATTATTACGGCCAACACTGGATTCGCACAAATCTTCTCGAAAAGACTTACATGAACTCTGGTGTTCTATTAATGAACTTAGATATGATTCGTGATACTGGCCTGCTCAAGAAAACCCGCAAGCGCGTACGTCATGTCAAAATGATGCTACCAGACCAGACATCACTCAATATGCTCTCAAAACACAAATTATTAATCGACCGCAAGTTCAACGAGCAAAAACAAGAGACCGACGAAACTATCTTCAGGCATTTTTCCAACACCTTCAGATTTTGGCCAGTTTTTCACGTACAAAAAATTAAACCGTGGGATATCGATAAGGTACATGATATCCTTAAGTGTCATGCCTTCGACGACGTATTGGACGAATATCAAAAAGTTAAAAAATACATAGCAAAATGAAAAAGACCATAGTACCAGTATTTTTTACTATTGACGAGAATTATGCACCGTACTTATCTACGGCAATCATTTCGCTAATCGAACACACATCAGACGATTATAAATACGAAATAAATGTCGTCCATCAAAATCTCACACCATACTCCAAGGCTGTTATCTCACGGTTAGCCAAAGACAAGAAAAACGTAAAAATTAT
>DEGE01000035.1:0-3240 GCA_002351365.1 Candidatus Saccharibacteria bacterium UBA2834 | reverse complement strand
CAGATCGTCAGTCTACCAGATTAAAGGGGGATCGCTTCGTAGCTTCAATCTATTACCGTATCTTCTTGCCAGAGATGTTTCCAAAATATAAGCGCGCCATCTATCTCGACAGTGACCTAATCGTACTAGAAGATGTTGCAAAACTTTACGAAACCGATTTAGAAGAAAAGCCACTGGCCGCCTGTCTGGATATGTCAACATTTGGCAATCCGCTCTTTGCGCGTTATTTTAGAGACGCAATTGGCATCGATATCGACCAATATTTCAACTCTGGGGTTCTATTAATGAACTTTGAGCAGTTTCGCAAAGAAGAATTTTGCGAGCACTTCCTATATTTATTGAACTTCTATGATTTCGATACGGTTGCGCCAGACCAAGATTACCTGAACGCTATGCTAAAAGACCGCGTCAAGTATCTTGATATGAAGTGGAATACGATGCCGACGGCAGAATCCGACGAAAAGCACCCATATATCGTTCACTATAATCTGTTTTTCAAACCATGGCATTATAGTGGCACTAAGTACGAAAACTATTTTTGGCGTTACGCTAAAAAATCACCATACTACCGCATCATCTGCCGCGAAAAGAAAAACTTCAGCAAAAAGACCAGTAAAAGCGACGAGGAAAGACTAAAGCAGATGAGCGAACGCTGCGAGCAAATATTAGCGAGCGATCGCACATTCAAGAAAATATTCGAAAGCGGTAAGGAGCGCAGAAGCTAATGATTATCGGCGGAGATAAAGCGGCAGTAGTCGAAAATATTAAAAAATTAAGCAAAGAAGGCGACCTTAACCATAAGGCCGAACTCGACGACCCTACGCTGGACGAAGACGGCGCACTCAAGGCAATCGACAAGTATAATAACGATCGAGCAAAGAAGATTAAATTCTTCTTTCGCAGCCGCCCAGCTTATTTTATTCATGATGTCGCCATTTTAATGCACAAATCGCGCACCACTATTGTTGGTCTAGAAAAACTCAATGACATCAAGGGCGGCGCAATCATCACCTCGAATCATTTCAACCCTATCGATAGTATTTTCCCGCGCCAGGTAATCCGTAAAAAATTCCATAAATTCCCATGGATTGTTAGCCAAGAAACCAACCTCGCCATGTCAGGCATGAATGGCTACCTGATGAACAATCTACCAATTTTACCGCTCAAAAATAGCCCAAACTATATCATTAAGACATTTATTCCTGAGCTTAAAGCAAAAATAGAGCAGGGCGAGTTCATACTCATTTATCCAGAAGAGGAGTTATGGTTTAATTACCGTAAACCGCGCCCCAGTAAACGCGGCACCTTCCTATTCGCCTCGCAGGCCAACGCACCAGTTATTCCATGTTTTGTCGAAATGCAGGATAGCGGCAAAAAGGACAACGACCAATTCAATCTCTTAAACTATACGGTGCATGTTTTAGACCCCATCTATCCAGATCCAGAGAAATCACACAAGCAAAACAGTATCGAAATGGCCGAAAAAGATTACAAAGCCAAAATCGCCGCCTATGAAAAGGCCTACGGCAAGAAGTTAAACTATAAATTTGATTATTGGGATATTGCTGGCTACCAAGCGCCTAAGACTTCTGACGATAAGTAATATAACTATAATCACTTAACTTTGCGCGGGATTCCATCGTCTCGCGCACTTTTTGTGCAATGTCGGCCTGCTGTTCTTTACGGGAAAGATTTTTATTAATATTCAACGGACCGTCTACATATATTGTCACTTTGGGTTTTTTAAAGATACGACTCTCCTGGAATGTTGTCGTAGCAGTATAAACTGGCGCGTTGTATGCGACAGGATAATGAAAGCTCGCCGTCGCAAATGGCCGAATTTCGGTATACCATGGCCACATATGACTTTCTGGATAAATCACAATTGGGGATTTTTCCTTAATTAATCGCGCGATTGCGTCAGAAAAATCCTTTAAACCACGCAAACTATTTGGAATCGGCAACGCGCCAGCCGCTGGCAACCAACCGCCAATTATCGCAATACCAAGATTCGCTGCGCTACAAACGATTTTAGGTCGTTTTGGCCAACAAATTCGGAAAGGATCCACCACATCGCCGAACAACAGAGTATGATTTGCGTAAAGATAGTAACCGCCTTTTTCGCCACGCAGTACGCGCTTATTTTTAACCCGAACATGCGCGACAAACTTCATGTAAACAAAATCAATCAAAAGAATAAGCGGGTAGAGAAGAATAGAGCCAACTTTCCGCGCAAATCCACCCAACCAACTATAGTCTTCCGGCAAACGAAAATCCTGATTTCGAGATTCTGCGAAATCTTGATTGAAACTATTGTAGTACTTGACGCGACTAGTGTTTGGATTATTGCTCATGCGTAAAAAACATAAATGATTATATAAAAATATATTATAAATTATTTTGTCTTAGACTGATCGCCGTCCAGAGAATCCTGAGTCTTAATTAGCTCCTCACCATATCGCTCCATCAAATCAGAACGGACTGGTTTTCTACCACTACTTTCGCCGTTTTTCTGTTGTTGGCGCCAGGCAATCCGATATTCGCGCGGCGTCATGCCATCATGGGCATCCAATTCCTTAACACGGTCAATCAATAACTCAGCATATTCTTTCTGTTCCGGATAACGCGAAATAACCTTCCTCAGTTTCTTAATATCATAATAGCCATTCCCACTACTAAGACGAGTCGAGGCTTCCTTGATTAAGCGAGTCCTTTTGGTTCCATAATCTTCATCTTTTCCATCGAAAATGCTTTGCCCCCAGCCCACGCTAGATAGCTCATCAAAGCCGAAAAGATGCCCTGATAACAGTTCGTTTTTTCTAAAATCTGTCTGTTCATCCCATTTCTCGCCCCAAGCAGCTTCGCGCTCAACCTGAGCAGCTTTTTCCCGCTCTCTTCGCTCGGCTTCGGCCTTGGCAACTGCCTCCCAATCCGGACTGTAAGAGTCTTCGGACGAGCTTTCAGTCTCTTTATGAGATTCATGATTGCGCGCACGCATATGACGACGCGTATTCATAACAGAAGAAAAGTTAATTACGCTCATACTTCAATAATAGCATAGGCCATAAATAACATCACAAAGCCAGAACTCGTCAAAAGGGTAATAGTGCTATACGCAGAAACGAAAACACCAAAAGAAGTTGGAACCATCGTTGGGATTACCGGGGATACGGTCAGAGCAATACTCAAGGAGAACGGGATTCATATCCGGAGGAGCTGGGAGTATCCAAAATCAAAAGA
>DEGE01000007.1:5421-9868 GCA_002351365.1 Candidatus Saccharibacteria bacterium UBA2834 | reverse complement strand
GGTTTTCATAACCTACGACTTCGCCGAATTCGGGGGAATTAATGACAATATTACCGATTAGTCTTGTCGGTCCTGCTATTGTGTGGGCGCTCAAAATGCCGATCCCATCAATTTTTTTCCCTTCGGCTGGTTGGAAATAGTCGCCGAATAGTTGATACAGTCCGCAAATGACTAAGGTTGGCGTGCCGTCGTCAATCATTTGCTTGAGTTGTTTGGCATTTTTGCGCAAATCGTCTTCGATTTTGCTCTGCCCTGAATCTTGGCCGCCGCCACCGAAAATAATGTCGATATCGTGAGGAATTTTGTCGCCAACGTGGTGTTCAATAATGTTTACGTTGTAGCCACGCCACTCAGCGCGTCGTTTGAGGGCTAGAATATTGCCGTGATCCCCGTATAGGTTCATTTCTTTTGGATAAAGATGCAAAATATTTAAGGTCATCATAGAATACTCTTTCCTGAAATTAGTTTGCGCAGTTCAAGCATAGCGGTATAAGTAACGAATATGCGTTTTGGTTTATTGCTGACTTTCGTGAAGATGTCGAGCGCTTTGGCAAGGTCTTCTTCTACTGTATCGACGTCGCATTCGTCATATTTGAGCCGGAGTGCCATATCGGTGGCGCGAATACCGCTAACGACTTCGACGTGTTTTAATTTGCTGAAGTCGACGTTCCAGAGCCATGAGACGTCTCGTCCATCTGCGATATTATCGTTTATTGCGATCATATAATCGTGCTTGTTGTCGGCAAATGAAGTAATACTAAGCTGGAAAGCTGACGGGTTCTTGACGAGCAGCACTTCGACTTCGCAATTATTAATTTTGAAGCTTTCGCCGCGGCCGAAAGCGGAAGCAATTTCGGCTAAATCTTCAACAAATTCGGCAGGGTCGACGTCGTCCATGATGATGCTGCATAACGCTAGCGCGCCAGCGGCGTTATAGGCGTTATAGATGCCTTTTAAGGTTAGTTCGCAGCTATAGTTTTTGTGATTAATTTGATAGCTAGCTTTTTGGCCTTTAAGCTTTTCGAGCGTGACGCGAGCTGGTAATTTTGATGCGCTAACTTTGCCCGATTCGAGCAGATTGTCGTCGGAAGGAAATTCTTTGATTAACTCGTTTGAGAGGCCAAAGTAGAAAGGATGTGCGGTCTGTATTTTGCTGACGCGTGGATCTTCGCGATTGAGAATGGCGGCTTTGCGTGTATGGGCGGCGAGTTTTTGTAATAATTCAGCCGTATGGTCGATCTCGCCGAAGCGGTCGAGCTGATCGCGTTGTACGTTCAGAATTAATGAATAATCTACGTCGCAAACCTCGCAGAATTTAACGGCATGCGCTTCGTCGAGTTCAAGAACGGCGATATCGTAGTCGAATTTGCCGCTGAGCTTAATGTCGGCGAGGATTTCTGAAATGACGCCGCGTACGAAATTGCTGCCAGTTTTGTTTGTGAAGACTTTGAGGCCTTGTTTGGCAAGTAATTCGCTGACGATTTTTGTTGTGGTGGTCTTACCGTTGGTGCCAGACACGACGACGACGCCCATCGGTAATTTTGCTAGCGTATGCTTGATGAAATTTGGGTTTGTGCGCTCGACAACGAGACCAGGCAAGGCGGAACCGCCGTTACCGCGTAGGCGAGTAACTTTTTGGACGGTCTTACCGAGCAAGATGCTTAATTTTTCCATTCTTTTCGCGGTGCTCCTAGTAGCTTTTTAAAGTTGATTTTCGCAGTGAAACTGATGGCATTGCGGCAGAAGATATATGCGGCAAGACGCAGGACAAGAATTGCAACAATGAAGACTTCGGCGATGCCGACTATCATTTCCCATGTCGCTAAGTTGCCGAAAATATTGCGTAGCATTAAGGCGATTGGGGCTGACGGCGGGAAGTACGTCAATACGTAGCCGAGCGTAGTTGGTGTTTCTGCGCTAAATGCATTTAAGAAGATGATTGGTAGAATTGTTAGAATCATCAAGACGCTAGCGTAGGAATTGGCATCGCGTGCGGTTGATGAGATGGTTCCAACTAACATACTGAAGGCTGTGAACATGAAATATGAGCATAGCAATAAAGCTAAACTGATGGTAACACTTGCGGCATCGAGCGTAATCTCGAGGTCTGGCAATAGATTGTAATTATCTGCAATTCGGTATACTACGAATGCTGGAATGAGGATGACGGCGATTTGAATAATGCCAAGAATCATCAAAGAAATCGTTTTGCCAATAATGAGATTGATTGGTTTAATGCTAGTGAGCAACAATTCGCTAATGCGGTTTTCTTTTTCTTCAGTCATTGCGACAGTGAGTCGATTGCCAAGTAAGACGAGAATAATATAAAACAGAACAATGGCGGCGATTGGGGCTATCATGCGCGAGACCGTTTCATTCATGTCAACGACATGATTGTCGTCTTGGTCGTAATTGGTGGTCTCAAAGTTAATTGAGCCAGCGATGATAACGTAATTAATCGGCTCTACCCTGCTTTGTGCCTCGGCCGTCAATAATGCGGTGATTGGTGCTGAGTAATTATCAAATAGACCGGCTTCGCCGTTTTTGACGTGGATTTCTACGGTTGGTTGTTCGGCGAAATTTTCGGCGACGTAGTAGAAGACGTCGAGCTGGTCGTTTTCGATGGCGTTGAGGCCATCATCGCGTGTGGCGATTTTTTCGACCTTCTGCTCTTCTTCGTTGGCATTAATGAAGCTATATTGCCTGACGTATTCAGCTTCATCGCAGAGGCCAAGCCGTAGTGCCGTGGTGTCGGAGCCGGATGTAAGATCTTCGCCGGCATTGTAGCTCGTAAAAGCCACAATCATCACATAAGCCACTAGAATAATTGGCACCATAAAAGCCGCCAACCAAAAGCTCGGCTTTTTGAGATTGCGCACTAGCTCAAAGCGTACTACCTGAAAAGTTTTCATTTAGTTATCCTCCTTTGCGCCGTAAATATCGACGAAAATTTGATCGATGGAGCGGCGATGGAACTTGTTGCGGACTTCGTTCAGGGTGCCATAGGCTTTAGCGGTGCCGTCTTTTAGTAGCAGGATGCGATCGCAAAAACGTTCAACTTCATCCATGTAATGAGTGATTAAGATAATCGTACACCCTTTGGCGTGTAATTCTTCGATGATGTCCATGAGGAGGCGTCGGTTGACGGGGTCGAAGCCTTTGGTGGGTTCGTCTAGGATGAGGATGTCTGGATCGCCCATAATCGTAATGCCGAGTTGGACTTTTTGCTGCATACCCTGCGAAAGTTTTTCGATTTTGGTTTTGGCGTGATCAGTGAGTCCAACGCGTTCGAGATAGGCTAAGCTCCAGGCTTTTGGGTTTTTAATGCCACGTAGTCGCGCGAAATAGGTCATAGTGTCAATGACGGATTCTTTTTTATAGAGGCCGCGTTCTTCTGGAAGGTAGCCAACCTTTATATTGGAGTTTTGGTCGAACGGTTTGCCGTCGATGAGAAGCTTGCCGCCGTCGGCGCGATAAAGACCTAGCAATGTGCGGATTGTTGTAGTCTTGCCGCAGCCGTTGCTACCGAGAAGGCCGAAAATTTCGCCTTTTTTGATTGAAAAAGACAGGTTTTTGATGACGGTTTTGCCGGCAAAAGAGATTTTGAAATTTTTGACTTCAATGAGGTCTGCCATAGGGATATTTTAGCATTTTAGATGGTATGTTTGTAGTGGTGGGAACAATACGAAAAACTTTGTGCTTATGCTTTTAATAGCTAGCAATGGTCCGATAAACTCGTTTTATGAAAAAGTGGTGAATTGCGGTTTTACTTGTTCTATGCGCTGCACCGTCGGCTTTTGCGTCGACCGAAAGTAGCCCGATTACGGTGCATGATTGCGTCGATATCGAATTTGTGTTTGCGCGTGGCTCGGGCCAGGCCGTAAATGAAGGCGCGGAATGAAAAGAGTTTAATCAGCGAATGCGTGCCGTTGCTGTGCGGCGGGGTTATAGCTATCGCACGATTGATTTACGCTATCGGGCGGTTTCGGTGGCGAATTTTCGGACGATGTTTGGCGCCTATATTTCGGCGGGCAAATATTACGAATTTGGGGCTAGCGTAAATGACGGCGTTCGTTTACTGCGAAACTATTATTCTGACGTAATGGCCCAGTGTTCGCAAACGAAATGGGTATTGGTCGGATATTCGCAAGGCGCAATGGTGGTTGCAGAAGCGGTAAAGAGTTTCGTCGCGAATGACGTGGTATATATTGGATTGTTCGGCGATCCGCAACTGAGCTTGCCGGAGGGGAAAGGTCTATGGCCGGACGCTTGTCGCGGTCGGAATTTATCGGAGTACCGCGTTTATGTGCCAACTTGTCAGACCGATAATGGCATTTTAAAGGAACGTAATCCGTATCAATATGGTGAGCTGCGCGGTAAATATGGCCTCTGGTGCGCAAAAGATGACTATATTTGCGGCAGTTCCAAAAATCCACTCCGAACAAAT
>DEGE01000007.1:0-5391 GCA_002351365.1 Candidatus Saccharibacteria bacterium UBA2834 | reverse complement strand
TGGCGTTGCGTTTGCCGCAAAAATCGTTGGCGAAGCGCAATATCAGTTTGGCGAGCGACTCGGCGACCGTCTATGCCATTTTGCCGATGACGGATTATTATGTAGCCGCGGGAGAAAATGCAAAGTTTGATGCAAGCAGTAGTTTTAGTGTAGGAGGCGAGATTGTAAGTTATGAATGGAATCTTGGTGAAGGATGGATTGCTGGCGATTCTTCATTGGACTATGTCTTTTCAAATGATGCCGAAGTACAGGTGCGAGTTACGGATGCAACTGGGGTATCGGCGACTGCTAAGGCTAATGTTTGGATTGGTGAGCCGACATATAATGTACTGCCGGCGCCAGATGTGGTCGTCGTTAAAGATAAGGCCAATATTAGCTATTTATCGATTAATAATGTTCCGGATGGGGCGCAGTATATTCTGGTACGTTTGAACGGTTTTGATTTGGGCTACGCAGAGATTGGCGATAGAGTACGAATTGGTGAGCTAAAATACAGCGATGACGAATTGTTATCTTTTGCGTATATGGACGAAGAATATAATATTGGCGAATCGTCTTCGCTACTATCGAGTGAGATTAAAGTCGACGAAACAATTGGCTTTGATATGGGAGATTTCGAGAAGCCGAATGGTGATACTGATCCTGGATATAATGTGGAGCCGGTGGCGACCGGTATATTATTGTCGGATGGCGATTGTTTAGTGATTGCTGGTGTTGCGATTTTGGTTCTATTACTATTCTTCATGCACAAAAAAGACGCTCGCCGTAGTGGCAAGCGTCCACGAGAGGGGCCTTAGCCTAGTTCTCGTAAAGAGTCCAGGCTAGGGATGTTGCGTCGAACTCGAGCTGATAAGTCAGCTTGCCGACCATGCATTGGAAGATGTGCTTGGCGGAATTACCAACGAACTTAATACGCTCGCTGATGGTCTCCGTGATCTCGACCTCTTCCTCTCCCCTTTTGCGAAAATAGAGTGGTTGGCATGGAACTTGGCTGTAGTTAAACAGTGCCATTACCTCCACTTTTTCGCCGGTTTGGACTTGATTGTTAATATTTTTCATAAATTACTCCTTAAATGATTAGATTTTTGGAGTCATTTATGTGAGCCATGGTTTTCGGCTCGGTGCCGCCCGTACAATGACGAAATACGAACGACTTGCGTATACTCCGACAATCAGTGACCGAAGTGTGATGTCGTACTTTCATTATAGATGAGCCATAACGCCAATGATAGTCTTGAAATAGTAGATTATTTTCGGCGAAATAGCGTGGAAAACCAAAATTACCCTGTGGAAAAGTTCAAAATTACCCTGTGGAAAACTTTTAGGAAATTTGGTGAAAAAGTCCGAAAAACGGAAATGCATCGCTTGGTAGCGATGCATCTGCGTATTGGTTAACTCAATAATTATATATTAGCACAGATTTGCTAAATAGTCAAGTATATTTTTGAAAAATAGGCAAAAATTAGGCTTGTGGGTAGTTTTGGCTATAAAAATCGCGCATTATTTTAAGAATTTGGCGCATCGCATCAGAGATTGCTGGGCTTGATATGACGGTAGCCATCTCGGTCTCGCCGAAAGCAATAAAGGCAACTTTATTACCATAAACGTCGATCTCGACTTTGCCACCGTAGGCATCAACTGGCATAAAGACCCGATTGAATTTCATTGCTTCGTCGGTGCCGTCTTTGGCATATTCGCGAGCTTCTGGATAGTCTGGCGTTAGCGCGTAGGTCGTAATGCCGTTTTCGGCTCGTTTAGTGCGAAAACGTCGTAGAAAGCCCTCTTCGGCTGTGCCAAGTTTTTTATCGAAATCAGTTCGTAGTAAATAAATATCATCTTTAGTATGAAGCATATCATTGTATACTTCCATGATTCCTTCTATGCCATCAATGGTGTGTGCGCCAGGCATCTCGCTATTGGCGTAGAATAATTGCATAATTGAGTCGAGGTTTTGCTTTACGTAGGCTTCGTTGCGTTGAATGATGCGACGGCGTTGTTCTGCGAGCATCAACAGCGCACTTGGGTTAAGCGCGCGGTATGTCAATTTGCGGTTATTGGTTTTTTCGGCAAGATTCAGCTCGACGAGGCGTTTTGCAATGCTGTAGCAGTTTTCGCGCGATTCGCCAGAAAATTCCGCCATTTGCGTTGGCGTGAGTTCGTCTTCCTTAATTAGTGAGACGTAGACTTTTGACTGACTTTGTGTGAGACCGGCTTTTTGCGCAATTGTAATTAGCTCTTCGGTATCCATGGTTATATTTTACCTATTTTAGCTTATGTTTACCAATTAATTGGATCCATGCCCCATTCGGCGAGTTTTTGATTGCATTTGCTAAATGGCTTAGAGCCGAAAAAGCCATGATATGCCGAAAGTGGCGAAGGGTGCGCAGACTCAATAATGAAATGCTTCGATTGGTCGATCATGCTCTTTTTGGAGCGCGCATCTCTGCCCCAAAGGATAAAAACTAAGTGGGGGCGATTTTCGTTGAGATATTCAATAATGTGTTCGGTGAAAGTTTCCCAGCCTTTACCGCGATGACTGCCGGCAAGATGTGCTTCGACGGTTAATGTATTATTGAGTAGCATTACGCCTTGCTCTGCCCAGCGCGTTAAATCGCCATTGTCTGGAATGGGGGCGCCGATGTCGTCATGAATCTCTTTGAAGATGTTCTGTAATGATGGTGGTATTTGTACGCCACGATGAACGGAGAAAGCGAGTCCGTTGGCCTGATGTGGGCCATGATAAGGGTCCTGGCCGATAATAACGACTTTAATATCATTCAGGTCAGTCGTGAACGCCGAAAAGACTTGCTGTTTGGGTGGATAAATCGTCTTTTGTTCGTACGCTGCGTGAAGAAAAGTTGATAACTCTTGAAAATATGCTTGTTGAAATTCGTTTTGCAGAACTGGCTTCCAAGATTCGTGCATGCATTAAATTCCTAATATTTTTCGGATTTGTTGTTGTGTTTCGTCAATATTGCCAGAAGTGTCCAAGAGCGGAATATTGTACTCTTTGGCGATTTTGAGATAGGCGTTATCGACGCGGTGTTGAAATTCCTCTGGCTTAGATTCAAAGGTGTCTTTATTGGAGTCATATGAACGTTTGCCTTGGCGTTCTTGGCGGACAGATTCCGGAAGAACAAGAATAATGGCCTTGTCCGGCTTGACGTATTTATCTGGAAGAGTGTCTTTGGTGATGCGAACGATTTTGGTGCGCGAGATGCCTTGGCCGTAGCCTTGATAGGCGAGTGTCGACCACCAGTTGCGGGCTGAAATTACATAGCCGTTGCGTTTGAGAACTGGTTCAGCTAGCTTGCGCCAGAGCTCCTGACGGGCGGCCGAAAATAGTAAAACATGCGACATTGGCTCGAGATTAAAGTCTTTGTCTTTGATGAGACGACGTAGCTCGTGTGTTGATGCGAGTTCGCCATCTGGCTCATGCATAGTAATAACTTCTTTGCCTTGGCTACGGTAGTAGTCGGCGAGCAATTCCACTTGAGTTGATTTGCCAGTGGCGTCTTGTCCTTCTATGACGATGTACATTATTTTTGCTCCTTATATTTGGCGTAACATTTTTCGCAAAGTGCGCGATATTCGATTTTGCTAGTGCCGTCAATTAAAACGTCTGGCCCGTCGGTGACCAATTTGCCATCTAGCCAGCGCGTATTAAGTGTAGCCTTATGTCCGCAATCGCAGATGGTTTTGAGTTCTTCTAGTTTATGTGCAATTTGCAATAAACGTGTGGCACCCTCAAAGCCGCCGTCTTTGCGGCGAAAGTTCAGGCGTAGGCCGTAGCAAATTACGGGGATATCTAGTTCAACGACGACTTGCATGAGTTGATCGGCTTGTTTTGGGGTAAGAAATTGCGCCTCGTCAACCAATACACAATTTACGTTGGCGAAATCTTTTTTGATGCGGCTAAAAAGATTCGTGCGGCGATCGAAACAAAAATCGGTTTGGCGTTCTGGGCCAATTCTGGTGAGCAATTTGCTGCCGTTTTTGGTGTCGGTTGCAGGCTTTATAACGCAAACGCGTTGGCCGCGCTCCTCATAATTAAATGCAACTTGTAATAGTTGCATGGTTTTACCGCAGCCCATTGCGCCGTACCTAAAATAAAGTTGTGCCACAAATACCTCCTCTTATATTCAGTTTAGCATCGGAAAGTGTTTAGGGGTGTTGTATTTTTTAATAATTTTCGGTAATATCATGGGGCTGGAAAAGTGAACATTTGCAAAAATATGGGGGTGACGACATGAAAGAATTTAGCGACTACGAGGAGAGAATGATTAGCTTCTTGATGGGGCACGGGATGTCTACCGAGTTGGCTGAGCAGTCGGTAATTGATGAGCGATTGGATCAATTTAATGATATCGACCATCAATTAACAGACGAGAATCAAAAACGCAACATTGCGCCAATGACGCCATTGTGGCATAGTGAAGTGCCGGTTGATCCGGATGCCAATAAAAAGGTTGATGCATTTCGCCGTAGTATTGGCGAGGGTGTTTGGCGGACGCTGTGTGGCGAATCGGCGAATACGCGCCTGCTGGCGTTGGCGATTGACTTTCGGTTCGAGGAATAATTTTTTGCACAAAAAGACCGCCCTTGGGGCGGTCTGATTTTTTATTCGAAGGTTGGTTTGAACGTTACGAAATTGAGTGTATCGTCGTCGTTCATGAACAGGTCAACGTCGAAGCGATTCCAATTTTTATAACTATACGAATTGGTCTCTTCGCCGTATTCAAACTTTTCGCCAAACGCCTTCTTGATATCGTCGACGGTTGTCTTATTTAGTGTGAGCGAAACGTTGCCTAGGGTGTATGATTCGGATTCATAGGCTGCTAGCCAGACTTCGCGAATAGTTAGATCGGAATAGGCGACGGATTCTTTGCCGTAATCGTTGTAGTCTGCGATGCCGATGATTTCAATAACGTCGTCTCCCTCTTCATTTGTAATATAAACATGTACTGAAGTGGTGCTTGGCGTTACGCCTTTAAGATATTCGTCGATATCTTCGATCTTAACAGGGTCGATATTGTCATCTTCGTAGTAAATATCAAAACTCTTGGCGGCGTTTTTAATGGTGTCGGCGTAGCTATCGGTGACTGCGAAGCTCTTGCCGGCGTACCCCACTTCGATGGATTTTGCGCTAGTTTTTGGCTCTTCCTTTTCTTTTTCTTCTTTNNCTTTCTTTTCTTCTTTCTTTTCGGACTTTTCCTCTTGGCTGGAGCCATTGTTGGAAACATTGTTGTCAGACTTCTTGTTATCGTTGTTTAGGAACAAAAATACGCAAATGCCAATTATGGCCAAGACGATGACGCCAATTACGACACCGAGAATGATGCCTTTACTGGACTTTTTCTCGCCTGGTGCTGGTGTAATTGGTGTGCTAGC
>DEGE01000011.1:3265-7520 GCA_002351365.1 Candidatus Saccharibacteria bacterium UBA2834 | reverse complement strand
AACGCTTGGCTCCGCATAGACGTAGCCTTTGATTGGTAGTTTGCTAAAAATAGATAACGTCTTGTTGTAGTTGGTGATGAATTCCTGTGCCGATGTGTCTTTGTCGGTTGTGATATTGTTTTCGGCGGAAGCTATCGATTGGAGGCTTTTGAATGACTCGTAATGGTCATTTTGTTTATAATAATCGAAGCTTTTATTAGAGTCGGTAAGAAAAACCGTAACGGAAA
The DNA here is from genome assembly GCA_002351365.1 of Candidatus Saccharibacteria bacterium UBA2834. Taxonomy (GTDB): domain Bacteria; phylum Patescibacteriota; class Saccharimonadia; order Saccharimonadales; family Saccharimonadaceae; genus UBA2834. Next base: position 7,293 of record DEGE01000011.1, on the reverse strand, counting down.
CATAATTTCGCGGGTCGATATCAACGGTGAGCGTTTTGGTTTCGAGCCCATCGTGCGGAAATCTCGATCTTATATGCTCCGGGCGCAATGTCGTATTGTCCGTTTTTGTAGTGTTTGTCGCCATCTACGGAAATAGTAGCGTTAGCTGGAACGACATTAAAATTAATGGTCGATATTCGAGTACTTCGATTGATAAATACGCCAACCAGAGCAACGATTGCGATGATATCTATGGCCAAAAAGGCTAAGATATATTTGTTATGAAAAAATTCCTTTAAGGGCGAATTATCTTTATCCCGCATATGTTAATAATAACATAAAAAGAGATTAGAGAACGGGGGCTTTGAATCTTACTTAAAAAGATTTTTGAACATTTTGTCGGCTAATTTTGAGCCAGCTTTACCGGCAATATTGCCAATGAAACGATCGGCGTATTTATCGACTTTCTTTTCGAGCTTTTGCTTCTTTTTCTCTTCTTCGGCGGCCTTTTTGGCAGCAAGTCTTTCTTGCTCGCGTTGAATTGCTAATTTTTGCTTTTCTTCGGCGGCTAATTGTTTTTGGTGCTCTTTCTCGATGCGGGCATCTTCTTTAGCCTTAGCGGCGGCAGCCTTCTCTTCTGCTGCTTTGCGCTTCTCTTCTTCAGCCTGAGCGGCTTTTTCTTCATTGTGCTTGGTGATTTTTTCGTGAGCCGATTCGTTGTCGATGGCCTCATCGTATTTTCCGCAGAGATCACTATTGTTAATAACTTTCATGCGGACCATATCATTGATGGCGCCCATGAAGCTTTGTGGTGGTAGGATAGTCGCGCGTTCGACGACGGACGGGGCGCCTTTTTCGTCTTGGAATGAAATAAGAGCTTCGCCGGTGCCGAGTTCGGAAATGGCGGTTTCGGTATCAAACGCTTTATTGGTTCGAAAGGCGCCTGCAGCTGCCTTTACGACTTTTTGTTCACTTGGAGTATAGGCGCGTAGTGCGTGTTGTACGCGGTTGCCTAATTGGGCGAGAATCTCATCTGGCACATCGGTAGGGTTTTGAGATACGAAGTAAAGACCAATGCCGCGCGAGCGAATTAGCTTGACGACTTGCACGATGCGCTTGAGTCGATAGCTTGGCATACTATCAAATAATAGATGCGCTTCGTCGAAGAAAAATACCATCTTTGGCTTATCGAGATCACCAACTTCTGGTGAAGTTGCGAACAGGGTATTTAATAGCCAAAGCAAGAATGAGGCGTAGAGGTCAGGACTTTGGAATAATTCGACGGCATGCAAGATATTAATAATACCTCGGCCTTCGCTGTCGATGCTAAAGAAATCTTTTACGTCGAGGGCTGGTTCACCGAAGAATTTGTCGGCACCTTGTTTTTCGAGGGCAAGAAGGCTGCGTTGAATTACTCCGATACTTTGTGTGGTAATATTGCCGTATTTTGTAATGTATTTGTCTTTATTTTCGGCAACATATTGCAGTGTTGAGCGTAGGTCTGCGAGATTAATGAGCTCGAGCCCTTCATCTTTGGCGACCTCAAAGACGATGGCAAGATTGCCTTCTTGTGCCTCTGAGAGTCCAAGCATCATCGATAAAATGTCGGAGCCAACGTTTGCGACAGTGGCGCGGATTGGATGACCGTTTTCACCATACAAATCCCAGAAGCGGACTGGGAACTTTTTACATTCAAATCCTTCGAGACCTAATTTATCGACGCGTTTTTGAATTGTGTTAATGTCGCCTTCGACGGCCGTGCCAGCAAGGTCTCCTTTGACGTCTGCTAGAAAAACCGGCACGCCGGCATCGGAAAAACTTTCGGCCATAACTTTCAGAGTGATGGTTTTACCGGAACCGCTGGCGCCAGTAATAAGCCCGTGGCGGTTGGCCATATTTAAAAGAATGTTGAGCTCTTTATCTTCGCTCTTCCCCACTAAAATTTTGTCGTTGGTATACATATTTAAATCTCGCTTATTAGTACTATTGTATCATCTGCTTGCTAACAAAAAGTATCCCCATGACTGGGGATACTTTAGATTTTTGTTTTAGTGCTGTAGGAACGGCGAATTCGGGTCGACGGCTGGGCCGGAGCCAAAGCGTCCAATACTGTCAGCTTTTGCGGTTTCGGCGCTAGCTTTTTCGCGCTCATGGCGTTCCTGGTTTTTTCTGACCTGTTCTTTGGCGGCGCTAATAGCATCACCGACGTTTTGGGCTGGAGCGGCGTCCGGCGTGGTTGCGGCCTGATAATCAGCGAAATCGATTGCTTCTGGTGCAGCGGCTGGAGCCTCACCGGTTGTTGCGGTGTCCACCTTATCATCGGCGACCTGCTCGGCAAGAGCGTCGGCTTCTCCGAGTGAAGTATGTATTTCTTCGACCTTGTCTTTAACTTGTGAGGATATGCTATTGACGACAAGTGCTTCGGCTGAGCCGGCCTGGGAGTCGCTTAGCATGCTTGATGCTTGATCGGCTAGGGACTCGGCGCGAGCGGCCTTTTCGGTGATTTCTGACGTACTGACACCTAAATCGCCGGTGGCTTTCTGATTGATGGCTTCAACGGCCATTTGTTCGGCGGCGAGGACTTCTGATGTGGCGTTTTGGGCGGCCTGAAGTGCTTCTTGTTCTCTGCTTTTGCGATCTTCTGCCGTCATATCGGCCTGGTTAGCGATTTCCTGACGGTCGGCGAAGTTGTCGGCTTTTAGGCCTTCCGTACCAATATCGCCAATAACTTTATCGCGAACATTGTCGATGTCGACGGCTGTACCACCAGTTTGCACTTGTTCGGCGATTGCTTGATTTACGACGCTCGCACGATCTGGTGTTTCGGTGAAAGGTTCGCCTGGTGCGGTCGGCAGTTCGGATAAATCTTGCGAGGCTGGTGCGGCTTCTCCCCCCATTTGGTTGAAGGCGGCATCTTGCATAGCGGTAAAGTCGTATTCGGCTGGCGGAAGTTCGGCATTTGGGTCACTGGCGGCAGCGGCGCGAGCTTCATTATTGGCAACTACTTGGTTGCCGTTATAATCAATTTCTGGCATCTTATCCATATCGGCGGCGTCCCAAACATCTGCGTAGAGGCCTTTTTCGGCACCCGTTTCGGCGCGTTGGTCTGGTCCGAGCTCTGGATTGTATCCGACTTGTTGGTTGTTAGTTGGTTGCATCTGTTATTTCCTTTCTTAATTCCAATCAACGCTTCCAGAGTTGCTTGGATATAGGCTAATCCAGGTCTGACCGCGATTTAATTTAATTATATTACCATCTCCATCAATGAACTGCATTTCGTTATCTGCGGTATCACGCTTCCATTTACCGATTGTGACGGTGCCGTCTTGGAAGATGAAAGCATCGTTTGTGCCGATTGTCGTGTAATCTGTGTAACCGTCCGGGCCTGGGCGACGTACGGCGTCAACCTTGGCGGCAACTACGACTGTTGGTGTAATATTGAGCGCACTGCCGTCGACGGCAATGGACTGGTGAATTCCGCCAGAAGTATGCGAGCGGGTGTAAGTATTCGTGTCGGCATTATAAGTGAAGGTTGGATTGTATAGGTCGCTAGACATTTTGATTTTGATCCAGGTAGCGTTCTGCTCTACTTCTGGCTTTGGGTCGTCCGGATTGACGCGCGCGAAGCCACCGAATGTGGAATTATTGTATCCTTTTTGGTAGTTGAGCGCATCGAGCTTTTCGAAATTCGTATAAACATTATGCGGCGCATAGCGGCGCTTGCCAGCGATAGCGGTATTCTGGCGCNNCTTGCCAGCGATAGCAGTATTCTGTCGCCAGACCCATTTACCTTCATAATACATACCTTCGAGGTCGCGGAAGGCGGAATTGTTGCGGACGAGGCTGAGAGCATTGTCTGCGCCGCCCATATGTAGAAGTGAACATTGATATGGCTTAGCTTCTTCGGCATAAGTAATACGTAGGCTGCGGACTGGGCCAATTAATTGCGGTTTGGCTTCTTGATAGATGGCCATAAAACGCGTAATGCCACCTTCGGCAACTGCTTCAAAAACTACACCAGCTTCGGCGAGGCCGGATTGAGGGCGGGG
>DEGE01000011.1:1077-3250 GCA_002351365.1 Candidatus Saccharibacteria bacterium UBA2834 | reverse complement strand
CGATCATAACGCAGGTTGCGGCTGCGGTAGTGGCTTCTTGATTGGGGACTTCAAGGCCGGTTAATGGTGAATAATAAATCTTGTCTGATTCGAGCGGGACGGACTCTTCTTTGGCTAATTTAATCTGCTCAATCTTAGGCCGCAATAGGAAAAAGCCGAGTGAGCCGCAGATTGCTATGAGGAAAACAATAACTAGTGCGACTTTAATTCCGCCTTTGATTTTAGACTGACGCTTTTTGGCTGCTTTCTTTTTACGGGTCTTTTTGTCGGTTTTTTCTGGTACTTCTGCAGAATCTTTGATTTTGGACTTTTTGAGGAATTTGGCAATATCCTCACTATTGTCGAGCTCCTGTTCGTCGTCTAAAAAGTCGGCTTCGGCTTCACTTTCTTCCGCATTAGACATATCGTCGACGGGGTCGGCGAAATCGCTTTTACTTTTGAGAGTTTTTAGTGCTTCGTCGGCATCGCCATCGCGGATCGTGATTTTCTTGCCGTCGCGCCCAGCTTTCTTACGACTATCCATGAAAATATTATAGCATAAGCTATTTCAGATGACTTATAGATAGCAATTAGTCGCGGCCAAAAGTTGTAATGACTGCATTGAGGCGAGCTAATGTTGCTGGCTTGCCGATTACGGCGAGGGTGTCGTGCAGTGCTGGACTAAATGGCGCAAAGCTTACGCTGAGGCGAATCAGGCCAAAGAGAACCATAGGCTTTTGCTCGGTCTCTGCTAGAAGTTCGTTGAGGGCCGTCTGGAGATTTGCGGCTGTCCATTCCTCTACGCCCTGAAGTTTGGTGACGGATTTACGAAGCAGGTCACATAGTTCAGCCTCGGAGAGTTTTTTGAGGGCTTTATTAGTCGTGAGCATATCCATGTCAACTTTTGGATCTTCGAAGAAGTAGCCGGTCATAGTCTTGAGGTCGCCAAGGGTTTTGAGGCGATCATAGATGATGCTAAAGATTTTGAACTTATAATCGTCGTCATAGCTGGCGGCAGATTCTGGCCAGAAGTCCTTGCTGCGTTCGTAGAGGGCTTTGGCATCTTCGTCGAATAGACGACGAATCCATTGACCGTTGAGCCAAAGAAGCTTTTGTTCGTCGTAACGTGCACCGGCGCGCTGAATGCGAGTAATATCGAATTTTTCAATTAAATCTTGTTTGCTGTAGATTTCTTGTTCGGTGCCGTCATTCCAGCCAAGACAGGCTAGGAAGTTAAGCATTGCTTCTGGTAGGATGCCGTCGAGGCGATAATCATTCGCAGATTTGGCGCCGTCGCGCTTGCCGAGCTTCTTGTTGCCACTTGGGGCAAGAATATGTGGTAAGTGGACGAACTTCGGGCGTTCAAGGCCGAAGGCTTCGTATAGCTCGAGATAATTGCCCATGCTCGGTAAATACTCTTGGCCGCGTAAGACGTGTGTGACTCCCATTGTGGCATCATCGACGATGTGGGCAAAATTATAAGTAGGCAATCCATCGGCTTTAATGAGAATGATGTCGTCTTGAGTTTCTGGCCCCATATGTAAATCACCAAAGACTTCGTCGTGATAGTCGTAGGCTTTAGGCTGGGCTTTAAGGCGAAGCGGTATGCCGACTTCCCATTCTGGTGTATTGTCTGGGCGATAATTGCGATATAAGAAAGCTTGCTTATTTTTGTTGGCTTCTTCACGATATTTGGCTACGGTTTCACTTGGAGTGGGGTCGGCATAAGCGCGACCAGCCGCGATAAGCTTCTTGGCCCATTCGTAGTAAATTTCTTTGCGTTGAGTTTGATAATAGGGGCCGTGATCGCCGCCTTTATCTGGGCCTTCGTCCCAGTCGAGGCCAAGCCAAGTCAAAGTATCCTTAATAAGGTCGGTGGCGCCTTCGACGTAGCGAGCCTGATCAGTGTCCTCGATGCGCAAAATAAAAGTACCTTCTTTGCCTTGTTGCTTTGCAATCAGGTATGGATAAATTGCCGAACGAACATTGCCAATGTGAATATAGCCGGTCGGCGACGGCGCAAATCGAGTAACTGCTTTCATGTGTGATATTATAACATAATTTCCCCTGTAAAAAAGCCCACGCGTGGTGGGCTGGCGATGCTTAACGATAAAGCATCTTGCGGTGATATTGTGATTGGCGACGATAATCGGCGCGAGTGAGCTTTTGGCCTTTGTTATTGCGGCGATATTTA
>DEGE01000011.1:376-1051 GCA_002351365.1 Candidatus Saccharibacteria bacterium UBA2834 | reverse complement strand
CTTTTCTGGCAACTTGACTTTATCGGTTGGCAGAATGGCAAAAATGCTGGGGCTAACTGTGGTATTTGCCATAAAAACTGCAAAAGTTAAAACCAAAATTACCGAGACGAGAGTTTTGCTGCGTGAGCTCAAAGAAATCACCTCCTTCATAACGCTCGATGTTGTAAAAAAAGAACACCCTATGGGATGTTCTTTATTTTAGGATATGTTATCCGAGCTTGCAATGTGTTTTGTATTTAACATAGTGCCCTATTTGTGTTCTAATGCGGTTTTAATATCTTCGATTTGGTCGCGCAACTCAGCGGCGCGCTCAAACTCGAGATTGGCAGCGGCAAGTTGCATTTGTGAAGTAAGCTCTTTGACGATTTGCGGATATTCTTCGCGTGGAATCTTGCGAAGGTCAAGCTTATTGCTCTTCTCTTTTTCTGGAATGATGGCGCGGAGGCCTTGGCTAATTTCTTTGGCGACCGAGTGTGGTGTGATATTGTGCTCTTCATTGTATTTCTGTTGAATTTCGCGACGGCGATAGGTCTCTTCGATGGAGCGTTGCATACTGCCAGTCATAGTATCGGCATACATAATGACTTTACCTTCTTCGTGACGAGCGGCGCGGCCAATAGTCTGGACAAGAGCGGATTCGGAACGCAAAAAACCTTCTTTATCAGCATCTAAAAT
>DEGE01000011.1:0-231 GCA_002351365.1 Candidatus Saccharibacteria bacterium UBA2834 | reverse complement strand
TCAGCCATGCGCTTGGTGAGCGTTGTGACGAGAACGCGTTGATGTTTGGCGATGCGTTGGTCGATTTCTTCAACGAGGTCGTCGATTTGATTTTCGCTTGGGCGAACTTCGATTTCTGGATCTAGCAAGCCGGTTGGGCGAATGACTTGTTCGGCTGGTTTTGGACTATGCGAGAGCTCGTACTCGCCCGGCGTTGCACTAGTGTAGATAACTTGATTAATATGTCGATCG
>DEGE01000001.1:71727-76782 GCA_002351365.1 Candidatus Saccharibacteria bacterium UBA2834 | reverse complement strand
CGCTTAAAACCGGTCGCCCAAATCCCAAATGGCGTACCAACATCGCCCAGATGATTATCCGTAATCACCTTCCAGCCATTCGCCTCAAGAATCTTCTTGGCCGCCCAACCTTGCGTACCGGGACGCAAATGTCCTACTGAATATGGCTTCGCGATGTTGGTACTTGGAAATTCCGAAATCGCAAGCTTCCCCTCGCCAGAGTTGTTATTGCCATAATTATCCGACCAAGCTTCGTCAAGCTGTGCCTTCAAAGCTTTGGCAGATACAGAAACATTAATAAAGCCGGGCCCAGCAATCGTAAAGCCAAAACCACTATCCGCTAGACCATCGATAATCTCTTGAGCAATCTGACGGGGATTTTTACCAACCTGACGCGCAAGACGCATCGCCACGTTCGTTGAATAGTCACCTTCGATCTCGCTCGGCACGCTCGCAAAATCAACAGTCACGTCATCAACGCCATATAAATCGTTGATAAGTCCTTTGATTTGTTCCTTTAGATTATCCATAATATGCATATTTTACCATATTTTTACCCCTGTTTCAAACCACAGGAAGCATAAATGCTATTGACTTTTTACCAAAACTATGATACAATATCATTATAACTTTGCACTATTTTTGTGCTAAAGTTATTCTCACACCCTTCTTAACAGAAGGTGCGCAGTCTCATCGTACCGCAATAAGGCGGCAAGTTCATTAGGAGGTTAGATATTTATGATGAAAAACGATGCAAGATCCGAAATCGTCAACGTTTTCAAGAACAGGAATGCCGTTCAGCGTTTTCTCGAAACCGAGGCTGGCAGCAACAGCTGCCTCGAGGAGAAGAAGGTCCTCGACGCCGCCGGAATCACTCTCGGCAGGCAGGAACTCGAAGAGCTCATGCTCGTGTTCGAGAATCAGAATANNAAGAACGCCGTTCAGCGCTTCCTCGATCTCCGCTACGACACCGAGTACTGCAAGAAGCAGGCCACCATTCTCCGCAATACGGGCATCAATCCCGACAGGGACAAGCTCTCCTGCGTAATGGCGGCCATCAAAGCTCCGAGCAGCATCATCAATAAGGCCAAGAGATATGTGATCCTGAACGCCCTGGAAGGCGACGGCGCAAAGCTCTGCCCCAAGGCAGCGAATGAAGTCGCAAGCCTTCGTCGCGAGCTGGCCGCACGCGGACTCGATCCGCAGCACGTCGTCGGGCTCGAATACCGCGCCCTTGTCTTCGCCAATAAAGCAGCTGTCCAGAATTTCGTCGACATGCACGACAATGACAAGCGCCGTGCCGCGGCTATCGACAATCTCGAGAAGCTCGGAATCGCTCCGGACAAGCAGTGCCTCAAGCGCATGCTCGCCGAGTTCAAGCAGAATGCTAAGGAAATCGACAGAAGGAAGAATTCCAAGAAGCGCGTCAACATGGCTCGCCAGCAGGCCGATGCCAACCTGGCCAACCTCGACGCCGAGATGGCCGTAGAGGATGCCGAAATCGCTTCGGCTGCTACCGCAATCGGCCTCTCCGTCGAAGAACTCGAAGGAATCGCCGAACGCTGTGAGCTCACTCCGCTCGAGTTCGCCACGGGCATCAAAGAGTTTATCGCGGCAGAAAACGCAAAGAATGAGCGTCAGGACATGGCAGACGAAAGCCTCGCTTCCTTCGTCTCCGGTGCCGTCACCGCGTAATTTTACCTGCATCTAGGGAGTGGCTTCCCTTTTGTAGATATTCCTCATCATCACCCATCTTCCACCACCATCGGTCTCTAGGAGACCAAAGGGTGGCCGTTCACGTCGGCCACCCCATTTTTTATGCCAAATTTTTGCCAAATATTATTTGATACTTGCGCGAATCAATCCTTCAAATAGCGGATGTGCCCGATATGGTCCGCTCTTAAATTCTGGATGCGCCTGTGTTGCAATGAAATATTTACAATCTGGCGCCTCAATATACTCCACCAATTTTCCGTCCGGTGAAGTGCCAGAAACCTTCAGACCGCCTTTTTCTATCTCTTTCAAGAATTTCTGATTAACCTCATAACGGTGACGATGACGTTCGACTACATCACTCGTGCCATATAACTGTTCCGCCAAGCTGCCCTTTACGAGCTTCGCCGGATAATTGCCAAGACGCATCGTACCACCCGTACTCTCCTTACCCTTTTGCCCTTCCATGATATACACCACGTTTGCATTAGCCGGCGCGTCAAATTCTTCCGAATTCGCCTTTTTGACGCCGCCACGTCGCGCCGCCGCAATTACCGCCGTCTGCAAGCCAAGACAAAGTCCCAAGTATGGCTTATCATTCTCGAGGCAATATTTCGCCGCCGCAATCTTACCCTCGACGCCGCGAATGCCAAAACCACCCGGCACCACGATGCCATCTACTTTAGCAAAATCATTATCAGTAGCCTTCTCGGCATCAATCCAAATCGTGTTTAGCTTTACGCCCGTTTTCCAGGCTGCCGCCTTCAGAGCTTCCGTCACGGACAAATAAGTATCGGTATTATCAATATACTTCGCCACTAAGCCAATTTTTACTTCCTTTTTCGGATTTGCTTCGATATTCTTCACTAGCTCTTCCCATTGGCTCATATCTGGATCACCGTGATCAATGAAGCGTTCCAATGGCGCCAACACGCCACCTTTTACGGCATTTAGCGGCACTTCATAGACGGATTTTGCATCCGGCATCAACACTACCGCATCCTCGGATACGGCGCAAAATGTCGCCAATTTCGCCGCTACATGCGGAGCCTTAATCACCTTATCGACATCCATCCGCGCCACCACCATATCTGGGATAATCCCAAATTCACGTAAATCCCGCAACGAATTTTGCGCTGGCTTCGTTTTAAACTCTTGTGAGGTTGAAAGCCATGGCACGTAGCAGACATGCACATACAGCACATTTTCGCGCCCCACGCGCGTACCGAATTCACGAATTGCCTCTACGAAATGCGAACCCTCAAGGTCACCAATCGTACCACCAATCTCAACAATATGAACGTCTGAACCGAAATATTTCGCATTATCTAGGAAAGTTTGTTGCACTAAACCGGTCACATGAGGCACCAATTGGACCGTTTTACCGCCAAACTCACCATTTCGCTCGGCATCAATTAATTTCTTGTATAGTTTTCCAGATGTCCAGATGGAGTTGCCAGTCATCTCTTCATCCAAAAAACGCTCATAATGGCCAAGATCCAAATCCGTCTCAGCCCCATCACGTGTCACAAAGCACTCACCATGCTCACGCGGATTCAGCAAACCCGCATCGACATTAAAATAAGGGTCACATTTCTGCATAGAGACTTTGAGACCCTTCGCTTTTAGAATTGCACCGATACTAGCCGCCATGATTCCCTTCCCAACGCCGGAAATCACGCCCCCTGTAACAAAAATATATTTAGTGTTTGTTTTCATGGGCACCTCCTTAAAAATTACCCACCTTTAATTTTTCTACAATACTAGCATAAGCGAAAAATTTTGCCCTCGCAACGATGATTTTTTTAAATTTTATGCCTTAACACTTGCAAAGCTACGCTATATGTAGCGTACTTAATCATTGCCAAACCACTACCGCATCTCGCCCATACTTGACAAACCACAAGCTTTTTGATATAATATAAACATAAGCTCTTTTCTAGAGTTTAAGGTCATTTCAAACGGAAGACTGTCGATTGTCACTCAAGGTGAGATACGGGCCCATATTGCATACAATACAGGTTTATATCTCATCTTGAGAAACTATAGGGCCACGCGCCCTTAACAATAGCTAGGGAAAATCCCGGAAAGGCAATCAATATGTTACTGTTCGCACTCTCTTTCTTAATGTGCATCCCGCTCGTAATCGTATCCTTTGTTGGCCTGGTTGTTATCTATGACCACGTCGAAGACTTCATCGACGATCACATCGTTGCAATCAGACGCGTCCTCTACGGCATCGCAATCTGCATCGTCGCTATTGTGGCCAGCTCTCGTCTAATCGACGAATTCAAGTCACAGCCTAACGATGGCCCAATGCCTATCGTAAGGGAGCTGTCAAGCGGCCACAAAACCGAAAAAGCAACAGTACTGTCACCGGAAGAAGCCGCAGAACACAAAGAAAATCTCTTACGGCGCATTAACCCGAATGACGAAGAGTACAACGTCGACATCCTCGCCTACACCGCCAACATGCTCAACGACGATAAAGAATATACCACAACCTATCTCCTTGAGCACCCGGAAAGAGCGAGAGCCCTCTACGAAACAATCAGACCGATGATCCAAGGGTCATCGGTCACAATACAGTCTTTCCAGAATTGAGCCCCTTTTAAGGGGCTCTTTCTATGCGCAGATAACAATATCTGAATGTTATAATATCCCCAATGAAATGTTTCTACTACTCGCGTTACCGTTTCTATAAGCCCGAAGTCAAGCATGAGCTTAAGTTCTTCCTGATTAGCGATATTCATTTCAGCTCAAAAGTACCCGCCGAGCGCCTCAGCGCCATCACCGAACAAGCCCGCAAACTCCAACCAGATTACACAATTATCGCCGGCGACATTATTGACTCATTAGACGAAATTCGTACCGACACCAAACTCAAGCGTCTCACCTCATGGCTCGAAAATCTCGGCACAGTTGCACCAGTTCTCGCTTCGCTTGGCAATCATGACTTTTACCGCAAAAATCCCGAATTTTCCGGCATTTTCTCCAAAAAACGTCATTGGTTCGCTGAGCGCAATCAAAATTATATCGATGAACTCAATGCTATTCCAAACGTCCACTTGTTAAATAATTCCGTTTACGAAGATAAGAATGTCTATATTTTCGGTCTCACTCAAAGTCCCGAATACTTCCAGTTCGACCGCGACGACGAGCGCACTACGTCACTGTTTCACCCTGGCCACGAAGACCTAAATATCCTTTTGTCAGACATACGGCAAATTGACCCTAAACTAATTCAAGATTTACCAAGTCACAAAGCCAAAATCGCCATCGCCCACTCCCCTGTTTTTATGCAAGATAAAAAAATCGCGCCGTTCTTCGACGAATTCGACTTCATTATTTCCGGCCATATGC
>DEGE01000001.1:68843-71692 GCA_002351365.1 Candidatus Saccharibacteria bacterium UBA2834 | reverse complement strand
GGTCCTGAATGACTTTTGGCGCTCCGACCGCGGCATTCTTGCTCCAGGTAAACTGCTATTTCCCAAAAACGCCCGCTCCGTTATTACGAGCCCGGATCAAAAAAATATTATCTGTGGCGCCGTCTCTACCATCCAAGGTAGCGCCAAACCCGTCACTTTCCTCAACAGCGCCTTCCCGATCAATATTGCCACGCTCAAATTCTCGCACCGCGACACTTATGCCCACAAACCAGACGTTAAGCACGAGTATATTAGTTTCAAATAGAACCACTAAACCACACAAAAATGAGGCTCATTGGCCTCTTTTTTAATACAAAGTATGGTAGGCCCAGCTGGAATCGAACCAGCATTGTACCCTTAGAGGGGGTATGTCCTATCCGTTGAACGATGGGCCCACCTATTCCGTATTCTATCATATCCTAATCACTAGAGCTTATATGCTATCATGTCACCTCTTTTTGATGATATAATTAACAGAGTTAATTAAATTTAAAAGGAGTATTCCATGAAATTATCCGAAGAGCTCCAATGGCGCGGTTTTGTAGCCGAGCATACATTGGACCAGATATCAGACCTAGACAAAGCTCCGCGTAATTTCTATTGGGGCACCGACCCAAGCGCCGATTCTCTTCATATCGGCCACCTCGCTGCTCTAATGATGTGCGCTTGCTTCGTTCGCCACGGCTATACTCCTTACTATCTTGTCGGCGGCGCTACCGGCCAAATCGGCGATCCAAAAGACACTGTCGAACGCGACCTTAAAGGTCTCGACGAAATCGAAAAAAACAAGGCCGCTCTTGCCGCTCAAATCATTCGCGTCACGCATTCTCCAGAAGGCACTCAACTCGTCGATAACAACGATTGGTTCAAGGATGTCAAATTCCTCCCATTTCTCCGCGAAATTGGCAAAGCCTTCAGTATGACTCAGTTGCTCGATCGTCAGTTCGTTCAAAAACGCATCGGCGAAGGCGGCTCTGGTATTTCTTACGCCGAATTCAGTTATACCCTCATTCAAGGCTACGATTTCTTGCATCTTTTCCGCACCTACAACGTCGATTTGCAGCTTTGCGGCGCCGATCAATTCGGCAACTGCACCTCTGGCATCCATCTCATCAAGCGCCTCGAAAATGCCACCGCCGATTGCTACTCTTGTCCTCTCATCATCGATAAAGTCACCGGCCGCAAGTTTGGTAAGTCCGAAGGCAACGCCGTCTGGCTTGACGCCAACAAAACCAGCATTTTCGATTTCTATCAGTTCTGGCTCAACCAGTCCGATGACGCCCTCGAAGATTACTTCAAGTACTTCACCTTTATCATGCCAGAAGAACTCGACCAAATCCTCGCCGAGCATCGCGAAAACCCTGGTGCCCGCCTTGGTCAAAAACGCCTCGGTTTCGAAGTTACCAAAGTTGTTCATGGCGAAGAAGCCGCAAAACAGGCCGAAAAGCTTACTGCCTTCCTATTCGGTGACGGCAAAATCGAAGATTTATCCGAAGATGACGTCGAGCTCCTTGCGAAGAGCTTCCCAACCGTCGAAACTGGCAAAACCCTCGTCGACATCCTCGCCGAAACCGGCCTCGCTAGCAGCAAGGGCGAAGCTCGCAAATTAATCACCGGCAACGCCATTTCGGTCAATGGCACAAAAGCCACACAAGACCAAACCATCTCCACACTAAGCCTTATCAAAAAAGGCAAAAACAAGTTCGCCCTCGTGCGTTAATCTGAAAAACCATTGACAGTACTCCGCAAAGATGTTAAAATTGCGGAGTATTTTGTTATCCATTAACAGACGCACATTGAGAAAAGGAGATGATGCTATGTCGTCAACGGAAACTTATGCAGAAAAGCTCTACAGAGAGGAACGCAGACACTTGCAGGAACTTGGCACCACAATCAAGGTATACACCGGCGCCGAAGCCGAAGCACTCAGGGATGCCGATATTAAGCAGAAACGCGCCCTGAAGGAGCGTTTGCTTGATAGCGTCAAGCTGACATCTAAGGGATACCCCAAAGATCTCAGCTTCTTTGAGCAGTTTTGTCATGACACCTATGATGCCCCGCTTGATCAGGAGCTGCAACAGCCGAGAGATCTTTCGGGGCTCTATTACGAGCTGAAACAGATTATCCTCGCCCACGACTACCCCAAGAGCTCACGTTTACGCATCGCTGAAGCGGTCAGAGATATGATGCATAACGCGAGGATGGACAACTACGATTCCACCCAATCGGGCATGTTTATACATTCACTCTTAGTAGCCAATCAGCGCGCAAAATAACATCTTTCTTCTGTGGCGTTAAAACTCCCCCGCCTCGCCAGCGGGGATTTTTCATGCCATTTACCAAATATCACCAAACGCATAAAAATTCCGATTACGCTAAAATAGTATTGACATTTTTGCAAATGTGTGGTAATATAAACACATAACTGCGACAAGATCGCAGTCTACGTACATTGAGAGACAAAACCGAGTGTTTAAACGGTTTTTCCTCCCAGTGTTCTAGGGGAGCGTTTAGCGCATTATACCTCCTTAACGCGCTAAACGCTCTTCTATGAGCACACTTCTAACCAGAGACGGAAATACAACCCATCCGTCCCAAAAACTATGGCACAGACTTAAAAAGGAGGTAAAGCCATGTTCAAGATTTACGAAGTTGCCGAGAACGGCAACATCACCGAAATGCCCGCAGGTTCCACCACTACCACTCAGAGTGCTGCCCACATCCAGGTCGACACCGACCAGGGTGGCATCGTCTGCCTCGAGGCAGAACAGGGAGGCATCAACGCCGCTCAGGCTACGGCCATCAAGGCTAAGGCTAAGAGCCTGTTGAAGGACGGGATCGTCCAGAGC
>DEGE01000001.1:54959-68802 GCA_002351365.1 Candidatus Saccharibacteria bacterium UBA2834 | reverse complement strand
CTTCGATGGCGTGAATAGCGGCGTCAAGTACGTCGCGATTCAGTACCCCGTGAAGGGATACAACGCGAACAACGCCACTCAGGCTCAGGCCGTCAAGGACGCTATGTCTGCGGTCGACACCTGGCTTCAGGCGAACACCGTTGCAGCGCCCGCTCAGCCGCAGCAGCCCGCTCAGCCTCAGGGCAACCAGCCTCAGGGCAACCAGCCGCAGCAGCCCACTCAGCCGACCCGTACGGCATCGCACTACACTCCCTGGTGGGAGGGCATCGATCCGAACGACGCTGAGGCCATGGCCGCCGCTGCGCGCCAGTTCCTGAACAGCTAAGGCTGTCGCGCTTCGGCGCATCACCACTCGGAAGTCTCAAGCCCCGCCCGTCAAAAGGCGGGGCCTTCCATTTTTAAAACATTTTACCGCTCGCTAAACGCGAGCGTTTTTGCATCTTCATTTTATTTCTAGTATAATAATCTTATGTAAACCGTGGAGGAAAAATGAAAAAAGTTCTTGCATTCGATGTCGATCAAACTCTTAATGTTGCCAAAATGCCAATTCCAGACGAAATTGCCGAGCTACTTGTCAAATGTCTCGACCATTACGAAATCTGCCCAATTTCCGGCCAAAAATACGAACAATTTCTCATCCAAATTGTCGACCGTCTAGTCGAAACTGGCGCTACCCCAGAGCAGCTCAGTCATCTTCACCTCTTTGTTGCCCAAGGCACTCAATATTACCGCTACAATCTCGATAAGAAAGATTGGAATCAAGTTTACAATTATCCACTCACCGACGAACAAGTCGCCAAAATTTCCGAAGCCATCGAGAAAGCCGCCAAAGAACTTGGCTACTGGGAAGAAGATAAACTCGCCGATGGCGACGAGATTATCGAAAACCGCCTCAGTCAAGTCACCTTCTCTGCCCTCGGCCAAAAAGCCGGCACCGAAGCTAAATATGCCTGGGATCCAGATTGTAAAAAACGTGAAGCAATCGTTAAGCGTTGTAAAGAACTTGCGCCAGAATTCGAATACGAAATCGGCGGCACCACTTCCATTAACGCTATCACTCCTGGCATGAACAAGGTTTTCGGCATGACCCACCTCATGGAAGAACTCAAAGTCGAAAAGCCAGAAATTCTTTATTTTGGCGATATGACTCAACCTGGCGGCAATGATTACCCAGTCGTTCAAATGGGCATCGAAACCATCACCGTTCGTTCTCATGAAGACACCGCCTACTCTCTCCGCGGCATCCTTGGCGTAACCGAATAAATATAATCCATATTTTCGTGCTAGAATATTCTTATGAATATTTTTGCACGACTCTGCCGCGTCACTGGTCGTTTCATTCTTACAATTGGCGCTATTTTATTAATTGCTAGCTTTTGTCTACAATTTATGCCAAACCAAGCCGGCATCCATGAAGTCGTTGAATCCGTCAACCAACTCCCTCAAGATACCAGTATTACTATTACCCACACCGGTAATAGCATCTCCCCCTTCGCATTCATCGTTGCTCTCGTTTTTACAGCCCTAGTGTTTGCCTTATTTGTTCCAGCTCTAGGCAGTTATAATAATTTTATCCGCACTTGCATCAAAAAGCTCGCCCACTTGCTTAAGCTCAAAATCTTCGTCACAGAATTAGCATTAACTATCTTTGTCTGGACAATCGTTACCGTCTTGGGCTTATCTCTTTCACCGCTTCTTGCGATGTTTATTCTCTGCATAGCAATCATCAATTTGCTCTGCTTTATTTTCGCTTGGGTTGCCTACGGCCAACCAGACTACTTATGCTAAAATATCAGTATGACTAGTCCAAGAAAAACTTATATCATCGCCAACTGGAAGATGAATTTTACGCCCGGCCAGGCCAGTCTTTATCTCCAGCGGCTTAGTAATCGCGTACAGGCTTCACGCGATATTCAAGTTATCCTTGCTCCTTCTACTATTTCTCTGCAACCACTCTCTTTGCAGATTAATCGTCGCCAATTCAAACTTGCAGCCCAGAATTTCTACTGGCGCGATTTTGGCGCCTTCACTGGCGAAACTGCCATTTCGCAAATTCGTAGCTTTGTCGATTACGCCATTGTTGGTCATTCCGAGCGTCGCTATATTTTCAACGAAAGCGAAAAAGACATTTGCGAAAAGGTCGCCGCCGCCATCCGTAATGGCGTCACACCAATTCTTTGCATCGGCGAAACCGCACTCGAGCGTAAAAACGGCGAAACCAAATCCGCCATCTCTGCCCAACTTCATGAAGGCCTACTTAATGTTAGCGCTGAGGATATCGATAAAGTCATTATCGCCTACGAACCAGTTTGGGCTATTTCAAGCAACAAAAACGCTAAACCAGCCAAACCGGCAGACATCGCCGAGGCGCAAGAGCTCATTCGCAAACAGATTTCCCGCGTCTACGGTAAAGAAACTAGCGAGAACATCTCCATTCTCTATGGTGGATCCGTCAATGCAGACACTGCCGCCGGCTATCTCGAAATTCCAGGTATCGATGGCCTCCTAATTGGCAATGCCAGTTTGGTCGGCGATTCATTCTGTAGTATAATAGAGACAGCAAAAGGTATCAGGAATGAGCGATAATATCGATTACGACGAATTAGATAAAGCAGTCAACGAAGCAATTAAATCTCGTGCCGCCGCAAAACCTACTGTCAAAAAGGCCACAGCCCCAAAAGTGAATGTTGTAAAAAATACAACAGTTAAACCTGTGGTACGCTCTCACGGTCAATACATGGATTTTGTCGCAAAACGTCCATTATCTACGGCCACTCCAGTCGCGCAACCAGTTAGGCCAGTCGCTCAGCAACCTATCGTCAAACGCGTATTACAGCCTCAGCCGGCTCGCCCATCTACCGCCCGTCCAGCCGTTGCCCGTCCAGTTACGAAGCCAGTTATCACTAAGCCAGTAGCCCGCGTTCAGCGTCCAATCGCCACAAAGGCCCACGCTACTCAGCCAGTTAATCATAGCGTCGCTCAGCAAATGCAGCACAAACAGCAGATTGCCCAGGCAAAAGCTACCCCTGCGCCAAAACCTGCAGTTAAGGCAACAACCGAAGAAGATTCCAAGGCGCCAAACGCCAACAACTATTCCCTCGGCGGCCGTTCTCCTTTCATGATTAATACCAAGGTGGACAAGCGCCCACTCGGCACCAATATCCCCGAAAATAGCGCTCGCACCGTCCGTAGCACTAAAAATACCTACAGCCAAAAAGATCCTAGCGTCAACAAAAAGCACAAAGCCAATAAACACATCGTTACCGAATCACCAAAGAAACACTCTGGTTGGATTTGGACATTAATCGTCCTATTGGTAATTGCAGCCGGCGCCGGTCTCGGTTATCTTGCCTATCTTCTCGTTTTTGCAAACTAGTCAAAACCCTCTCAATCTGATATAATTAGAGCTACGTGGTGAGCGTAGCTCAGTTGGTTAGAGCATCTGATTGTGGTCCAGAGGGTCGGAGGTTCAAATCCTCTCGCTCACCCCATAGCACCTGCGAGTTTCATATAACGGTTATTATGTGAGTTTTCCAAACTCAACATGAGAGTTCGACTCTCTCAACTCGCACCAGTAATTAAAAAGACGACCTTTATGGTCGTATTTTTAATTATTTATAGTTTGAGAGAGGCGAACGTAGTTCGCTGCTAGTAGGAGCCGAGCGAAATAGAATATTTATATTCATATTTCCGAGGCGACGCCCTAGCAGAAGCCAAGCGTAGCGCGGCGCTCTCTCTCAACTCGCACCAACAACAAAAAAGATACCCGAATGGGTATATTTTTGTTGTTATTGAGAGAGGCGAACGTAGTTCGCTGCTAGTAGATTTTATGCTTATGCTAAAATTAAAATATGGATAGTGATATTTATCGAGCGAACAATGCGCCTTCAACTTCAAATCAAACTATACAGCCCGCAAAGCCGCTCAAACCCAAAAAAGAGATTATTAATCACGTCGTCATCTGTGTTTTATTGTTACTAGTTATCGGCTTAGCTACTTATATCGTTATCGATAAAGTAAGTTCCAAGCAAAACGACACATCGCCCGCACCGGAGGAAATCGCCAAAACTGGCGAAAATGACATCGATAGCGTTACTCTCCGCGATGATCTCAGCCAACGCGCCTCGGTCATTCTTACTACTTTTTCACATACCTCCGACTTAACCATTTATCAATATCCTGTTCTCTACAACAATCTCGATTCACTCGCCAATCTTAGTGACAACGTTAAAATCGCACTCGCATTTTCCTATGCCAATGGCAGCGCCAATTACGACAAATATTTGCGCGAAATGAATATTGAGGACGCTAAGGCATGGCTAGGAGACGACGCTAATCCTACCAATATCGAAAAAACTATCGGCATGTATCAAATCTATCCAAATTACGACATTCAGCCAACCGTCGATGCAGCGAAGAAGCTATTTGGCTACGAAATCAAACTGGACGACGATATTTATCTAACCGAGACTAATTGGATGGAAGATGTCTACTATAGTCCAAAAACCAAATCGCTCTATTACTCCGTCGGTGGTGGCGATGTAGTTGCGCCACGCTATATTTATAAATATAAATTTTCAACCGAAGACAATAAGGCCTACGTATACTTTGCCTTTGTTCAATGCGATCCATCGATTTACGACAATACGCCATCCGGTACCTGCATTGATGGATTCAGCGACAGCGTTGTCTACGCCGACGATATTGTCGACGGTATCACCAACGATACAATCATCGACAAATTCAAACATTATCGCCTCATCTTTGAGGACGACGGTAGCGGAAATTACATCTACAAAACCGCCGAACGCGTCGAATAAATAAACCCCCTCAATGAGGGGGTTTATTTCTTATTCTTTTTCTTCGTTGGTTTCTTTTGCGATAATTTTACGATCGCAATTAACGCAACTATCCCCCAAACTACTTGCAAAGAGAACGAAAACCAGGCGTTTTTCGGAAACAGCCCAATCGCCATCAATAGCGCCGCAAAAAAAGTTTAGCCATTGATATAAATAGCCATTCTTAATTTTATTTGTAGATAGCAGGACGTAAGCAACCAGTACTAGAATCATCCCCACCCAGCCAACAACGTCATAAAACATATTATTCTCCTAAGCAATATCCGAAGCTACGCGGTTCACTTCTTCCATCGTTGTAATGCCAGTCAAAGCCTTCAACATACCGTCCTGACGCATCGTCACTGTCCCCTTCAAACGCGCCACACGCATAATATCACCAGATGTCGCGTGCGCCACAATTAACTTCTGGATATCCTCATCAACCGTAATCGTTTCATATACGCCAGCACGACCCTTATAGCCGTTTGGCGCATCTTCGCCCGGAATACCCTTCACTAAATTAAAGCTCTGCGAATTCGCCAAAGGCAAACCCTGATAACCAAGTTTTTCGCCCACAATTGGCACCTCGCTCGGGGTCTTCGGCAAAAGATCGCCAACTACTTCACGCAAAATATTCGTCTCAAGTTCACTCGAACGATAGGTTTCACGACGTTCAGCCACACGACGCACCAAACGCTGACCGATCACCGTATTCAAGGTCGACGCAATCATGAACGGTTCGATGCCCATATCAATCAAACGCGGAAGAATACCTGCCGCCGAGTTAGTGTGTAGCGTTGAGAACACCAAGTGACCCGTTAAGGCCGCCTGGATCGCCAAGTTAGCAGTTTCGGCATCGCGAATCTCACCTACCATCACTACGTCAGGGTCCTGACGCAAAATCGAACGCAAACCCGACGCAAACGTTAAACCCGCATCCACATTAATCTGAATCTGGTTCACGCCGTCCATCTTATACTCGACCGGATCCTCAAGCGTCACAATATTAATCGATTCACTTTTGATTTTCTTAATCAAAGCATACAAAGTCGTAGACTTACCAGAACCAGTCGGACCAGAAGTCAAAATCATACCATTCGGTTTCGAAATGCCTTCAGTCACATCCTGTAAGGCACGCCCCGTCATACCCATCTTCTCGACATCCATTGATGTACCGGATTTATCCAAAAGACGAATAACTACTTGCTCGCCCCAAACTACTGGCGAAGTCGCAATACGAAGGTCGATGACATTGCCGTTCACATTCACAGCGAACTGACCGTCCTGCGGAATACGGTGTTCATCAATCTTCAATTTCGCCATAATCTTAATACGCGAAATCAAGGCCGGCTCAATCGACTTCGGCAGCTCCATAGTTTTGCGCAACACGCCATCAATACGGCAACGAATAATCAAAGAATGCTCAAGTGGCTCAATGTGGATATCAGATGCTTTCGATTTGGCCGCATAGTCCAAAATTGACATCAAGGCTTTCGCAATTGGCGAATCTTGCGTGATAGTAATAACTTCCGCATTTTCGCTCGCCGCCTGCTCCTCTTTTTCGGCAACTTTATTAACGTCCTTCAAATCCGCCACATACTGCGACATAGCATTATCGATACCAGCTTCCGACGTCATTACGCCATGAATCGGCATATTTACTAATGTCGAAATGTAATCCATTCTCTGGACGTTCGACGTATCAATCATCGCCACATATAACTGGCCATCTCTTTCGCCAAGAGGCACAATTCGCGCCCGTTCCGCAACATCTTGCGGAACTTTCAATAATTTTTGACGATCAAAACGAATATTACGCAAATCGGCGTACTTAATATTTAGAACAACCGCTGTAGCATGCTGAATCCGATCATCGTCGGCTATATTTTTTGCTTTTAAGACAGACAAAATAGGCTGCCCGGACTTGCGCACCTCATTATATGCGTTTTGTACCAGGCCGCTATCAACTAAACCATCATCAATCAGCAAGTCGACAATTTTGTCTTCCAGCTCCTTATTTAGCAGCATTCGCCTATTCCTATGTTTATTTTATTAGTTTTCTGGATTATCAGGATTCTCCGGATTGTCAGTTTTATCGGTTTTATCGGTTTTATCAGTTTCGTCCTTCTTCGGACAATTACCGTTTTCGTCTTTTTCGCTATCTTCGCAATATTCAATTTCTTTCTCTACGCAACGAAATGCCTCATCATCCCATTCTTCACCTGGAGGACAATCACCAGTCTTAGTCTCAACCGTAGGGTTAATCGAATACGGATTAAATACCTCCATGCTTGGCTGCACAATCGAACTAGAAATCTCGTTTGCATAGTCAATCTTCACATACTCCTCACTCGGATCCCCTAAAATCAAATTGCCTAACCAATATGAAATTAACACCGAGAAGAAAGCTACAAAGATTGCTAAAGCAATGTCGCTAGTCTTCATTACTGTACCTCCGTACTAGCCGCAGTATTCTGCGTACCGTTAGTTAAAGTATCGCCCGGACAACTTTCATTCTTTGGATCCGCACATAATGTCTCGGTATGCAATTCAACATTCACTCTATCGGAATAATAGGTTGCATAAGTTCCTGAAAACTCAATCGTAGCTTTGCCAGGCTGCGTTTCATCATTTTCGTCTTTCTCTTCGCCGAAGCGAATCATGGCAGATTGCAAATCGTAGTTACGCACCGACGACTCAATCGTATCAAGTGCATTTCTTACCTTTGACGAATAATCCTGCAATGTAAGACCGACACCAATCGTGTGGAAAGTATCGGTAAAGATTTCCGTAGCTTCAGATTCAGCAATGCCGCTAAATGATACACCGCTACCGCCATTCGATACATAGAGAAGCTTCGTCATACTACCGAGTGCTGCCGTAATGTTCTTTTCCGAAGTCGGAATAGTATCAGGAATCACACGTAATGCTGAGCATGTTCGGAATTTTGAGACGTTATCAGGTGTAATTTTCTCATTCACGTCAAAGTCCATACAAGTTTTACGGTCTGGGGTCTTCGTTGCAACTGATTCAAGGTTTTCGTTATCACCCAAAGCTCGAACACCTTCAGCTACAGAATTCAAATTAGACTGAACATTCTCGTATGTCTTTGCCGCATCAGTAATATGGCTAACCCATTTTCCTTGATAAGAAATTGTCTTCACGAAATATATTACACCAACGATTGTGATACCAAGTATCAATGAAGCACCACAAACTGCCCCGAGCATTATCGATTGAGCTTTATCGATCTTTGCCCTTTTACCAATTGCTACGCCTTTTGTTTTACTATTCGTTGCCATATTATTACTTGACCTCTCCCTCAGGTATTAGCTCTTCGCTGAACATATCACGCACCTGAATATAGCTATCCGTTACGTTCTGACGCGTAGAGTTCTTTACCTGCATATGTGTGTTTTTTGCCAAGAAAATCTCGCGTGACAGCGGCACATTAGCTTCGAATGACATGCGGAGAACACCATCTGAATCACGCCCAGCACCCTGGCTACCCATTACTAAATCAGNNCTGGGCAAACATCGTGCGTCGCGGTCTCGTCGACTTCGCCATTATTATATTGCAAACAGGCACTCTGGAAATAATAACCCTTCCTGGTCTCACTAATACCACCATATGGCGTGCTCTCTTTGGTACTATATTTCTTTGCTAAGATATCTTGGACTTTCTCGTCTTTACCATTCAGATAATATTCACGAATATCTGATTCCTTCTTAAACGACCGGCGAATCCAAATATTCTCGACTTTATAATACACATCGTTGTCCTGATAAATGTATTCGTTTGGCTTCAAGTTTGCCGTAGTTTCTTCGAGAATAGCATCAACATCTACCGCATTATTTTCTTCTGCAGATTCATCATCTTCGGATTTCTTATCGTCTTTGCTCTTTTCGTCTTTAGGCCTATTATCAACGAGTACATTATCTTCACAATAAGGCATACCCTTATGATAAACACCGAAAACATAGTCTTCGACCGTATATTCATCGATACAGAAAGATGGAATCACAGTAAAGCCATTCTCATCTTTCTCATCATCATCGCCACCTTCGCGCATGTAGCTACCATAGTCGTAATAGCTTAAAGCCAAACCTTTCTGGAAGTTCTCTACCGCACGGAAGTGAATCTGGTTATTCGACCAGGCCGAAGCATTAAAGTAGATTGACCAACCAAGCAAATCAACGTTTAGCTCAGACAAAGTCACTTGATCCTCTTCGTCATTTGGCAAAATCACATCCAATACGCCAAAGATACGAGAAAGTTTTACCTTCTCATCATTCAACGTACCGACATTCTCCATCTGCTTTTGAATTGTCAAGAAATCTTCCGCGTTTTCAAAATTCAAGATAGCAGTGCCATACTTGCTACAATCGCCTGTCCCCTGATAGCGACATTCGATTTCTTTTTCAGTGTTGCTGATTTTAATTTTTTGGCCACTCGAAATACCGAATAACACCATTAATACAGCAATACAGGCAGCACCAACCGCAAAACAAATCAAAATGATAAGGTTGCGTAACTTTTGTTTCTTTAACAGTTCCCCTTTTACATCTGGAACAAGACTAATTTCGTACATATTATCTACTATTTGTCCTTTCCGCTAATCCAATCGCCACTGCAAACTCGGCTGCCACCTGCGACAAAGCCTGTTGTTGTTGCGGCGTCACCTGGACCATTTGCCATGGATTGCCTTGCACAGTCGAAATTCCAGTCTTCGCCTCGATATATTCGGCCATAAATGGAATGATACCTGCAAAACCAGATAGGATTACACCGCCGACCTTTACATTCGGATATTTATTCTGGAAGAAGCGAATTGACTTCGAAAGCTCTGATGCAAAGTTTTCCAAAGTTTGATCAAGTGCCTTGAAAACCTGGCCATCGAGCTTATCCTGAGCCAAACCGAACTTCAAGATAAACTGACGGGCTTGACTTTCTTTTACGTTCAAAGAGTTTGCCACTGTACGTACGAGGACGGATAAACCACCCGGAAGCATACGTACAAGACGAGGGGCGCCATACACGACAGAAAGGTCGGTTGTATCCTCACCATAATCAATAATAAGACGTGCGTCATTAAGACCATTTGGCGTTAAAGCGCGAGACATTGCAATAGGATCTGGTTCTTGTGCGACAAGATTGAAGCCATAGTTTTCAACGCCTTCCATTCTCTCTTCCGCATAATTAATTGAAGTACAAGATAATAATACCTCTGTAAGGTTTGGGTCGTTCGGGCTTGGCCCCAAAATTACATAGTCGACTTTTGCGTCCTCAATCGGCATCGGAATGTACTGATCCTCATGATAGCGCACTACCTTTTCCATCGACTTCTTATCCTGGGTTGGCACCTCAATAATCGTCGTGAACGTTTTATTGGATGGCAAACCTAGGGCAATATTTTTAGTTTTTATACCTGCTTGTTCCGCGGCGCTCGCAATCGTTTCGCCGAGACGGCGTTTACCGGTATCGCTACTATCCTGCAAGATAGAACGACTTACTGGCACATACGCGAAACGCTGCAAAGACCAGCCATGCTGTGCATTGCCAGATAATTGAACCATACGTAACGCGTCCGTCCCGATGTCTAACGAGAAGAAGTCGCCCACACCATATCCTAGACTCATACAATTATATTAGCATAAGCGTCAAGATTCGTGCAATAAAAAGTCGCTATTTTTAGACGTTGAATTTAAACTCTACTACGTCACCATCGCGCATGACGTAATCTTTACCCTCCGTGCGCATTAAGCCAGCCTCGCGCACGGCTTTTTCGGAGCCCAATCGCACCAAATCATCATATGAACAAATCGTCGCCGCAATAAAACCTCTTTGAAAATCCGTATGAATCACACCAGCCGCCTCAGGTGCTGTCGCGCCCTGCTTTATCGTCCAAGCACGTGTTTCTTTCTTGCCGGCCGTCAAATAACTTTGAAGACCCAAGGTGTCATACGCCACGTGCACTAATTGACTTAAGCCGTCTTCTTTAATGCCGTAGCTTTCCAAAAATACCGCTTTATCTTCGGCACTCATATCCGCCATCTCTGATTCCAACTTCGCATTCACAAATACGCATTTCTGTGGCGCCACCATCTCGGCGAGTTCTTTTTTCTTCGCCTCGTCGGTTAATTCGGCTTCATCCATATTGAACATATAAAAGACCGGCTTCGCCGATAGTAAATCTAGACCATCGATATTCCCAACGTGCGTTTTGCCACTTTTAAGTTCTTCCAACGTATTTTGTACTTGTTCGAGTTTCGCTTTCGCATCCTTATCACCACTCTTGGCTTCGCGTTGCACTTTCGGCAAAGTCTTTTCAAGCGTCTCTATGTCCGCCAAAGCCAATTCGGTCTCAACCGTCTCGATGTCGCGCTTTGGATCTGGACCACCCGCCACATGTGTCACATTCGCATCCGCAAAAGCTCTCACAACATGACAAATTACCTTACATTCACGAATATTCGCCAAGAATTTATTGCCCAAACCCTCGCCTTTTGACGCACCAGCAATCAAGCCAGCAATATCTACAAACTCAACCGTCGCTGGTACTACTTTGTCGGAATCATACATCTTCGCAAGTACGGCCAAACGTTCGTCCGGCACGCCCACAATGCCAGTGTTTGGTTCAATTGTCGCAAATGGGTAATTTGCCGCTAGCGCCCCCGCATTCGTTAATGCATTAAAAAGCGTGCTCTTCCCTACATTTGCTAAACCAACGATTCCGATTTGTAAGCTCAAAATACAACCTTTCGTTAACTCTATCTGTTATTGTTGGCTAAATTATACCATATTTTGCTATAGTATATCTAATGGAACCTTTATTGCTTGACATAAATGTACAGAGAGGCAATCAAAATGAAAAAAGCAAATTATGACAATATGCTCAAGGACAAAAAAGTTATTATATTTGATCTAGATGGCACTCTAATTGACTCCGTAAATATGCTAAACGAAATCTACGCTACTCTAGTAAAAAACTTTTTCGATAAAATTGTTTCAGCCAATCAAATCCAAGACGATTGGGACGAGTTTATTCACACAAATAGCGAAGCGGAAGTTTTATCTGATGGTTTTCTGCTTTTTCTAAAAAATAAATACAGTCACAACAAAGAAATCAACTTACAAGAACTAAAAGAACAGTATAAAACCATCGAGTCCGATTACATCGTAAACAAAATCGAATATAAGGCATATGCAAAGGAAACAATTAGCCTTCTTAAGGGAAAAGGATATAAGCTAGTTCTTGCAACAATTTCCCCTAAAACCACGCTCGACATTTATAATTACAAAAATAAAAATCTCTATTCTAAATTTAAGCTTTACGACGTTTTTGATTTAGTGCTTTCTCATGACGACGTAGAAAAAAAGAAGCCAGATCCCGAAGTTTATCTAACGGCCGTAAAAATGATTAATACTCCCAAAAATGAGTGCTTAGCTATTGAGGATTCACTAGAAGGCGTCAAGGCCGCGAATAACGCCGGAATCGAAGTCATAAATATAGTCGACAAAAATATGTTCAATACACAAAAACAAATTGATGAATTAAGCACCTACAAAATGAATAGCCTTCAAGAATTCTATGAATTCTTAAAAACACAATAATACTTCTCTATCTGTTATCGCGCGGTAATTTATCTTATAATATAGCTATGAAGAATGAAATCGAGGCTCAATTTTTAGACATCGACAAAAACGCCATTCGCGAAAAGCTTAAAGCCATTGGCGCCACACTGGTAAAACCAGAAGTTTTAATGCGTCGTGTTGTTTTTTATACTGGCGAGCACTCCTTTGCGCGCGTACGCGACGAAGGTGACAAAATCGTTATGACTTACAAAAACGTCAGCGACGACCATTCCATTCTTGGCACCAAAGAAGTCAACATCGAAGTAAATAACTACGACGACGCCATTATGTTCATGCAAGGCTGTGGCCTCAAAATTAAAGCCCGCCAAGAAACCAAACGCGAAATCTGGACTTACGACAATGTCGAAATTTGCATCGACACTTGGCCATGGCTTCCTACTTTCATGGAAATTGAGGGGCCTTCCGAAAAATCCGTATGGGATACCGCCAAAAAACTCGGCTTCGCCAAAGCTGACGCCAAATATGGCTCCGTTGACACTACTTATCAAAGTTACTACGGAGTTGATACCGATACAGTCAACTTACATACACCAGAAATTCTCTTCGACATGGAACCACCAAAATGGGCCCAAAAAAGATCGATGGATAAACTCGCCTATGTATCATATCTAAAGCATCTTGATTTACCAAAGTCCGACTTCATCGTTCTTTCCGGCGGCTCTCTTCTCTTGCGCGGTCTTCGCGAAAGAACGGCCGACCTCGATCTTTGCGCCACTAAAAAGTTAGCAAAACAATTGAAGCTAGACCAAACTCCAACCGATGAGCATGGCTACCATATACCATTCGACTATTGTCAGATGATGGACGACTTTGAAAAATTTGAATTTGACATCGTAGATGGCTTCCAATGCGAAACGCTTGAAAGCATACTCGCCTTCAAGCGTCGTGCCAATCGACCTAAAGATCAGGCCGACATTGCAAATATTGAAGCCGCGCTAAACAAACAAGATTAGCTTACAATCGAACTGGCATAAGCCACATTGTGCGCCAAAGCTTGTTTTTCGAGCCTTGCTGCACGCTCGTCATCATTAATCGAAGAATTTACAGAATGCTTTACGCGAGCCGCTTCTTCTGCCTTTTTGCCGTCATTCCAACGATCCAGCGTACCAACAAGATACCCCGTAATACGGCGCAAACGTTCAAACTTACCACCAAAATATTGATCATGTGCTTCAAAATATTGCTTCGCGGTCTCTTCATCGCTGTGTTTCGCGATCAACGCTACTCCTGCCTCGACCAAACGACTTACGTGCAAATTCTCATACTGATCAAATTCTTTTAGAACTTGCTTAATTTCATCGGCCGGAACTTTCGCGTACTCATTCAAAGATTTTTTAAAACGATCAAA
>DEGE01000001.1:40652-54916 GCA_002351365.1 Candidatus Saccharibacteria bacterium UBA2834 | reverse complement strand
CCTTTTTATCTTACGAAAATAATTATAAGCACTATATATAGTGTGGTCAAGCATAAAAAATACGCCATATCTAGTGTTATTGTAAATAATACAACACCATCTCTTGGGCGTAAAAAATGAACAATTTTATTGATCAAGCCACTGCAAGTCTGTCAAATAAATCACTTCGCAACTCGTCCTCGTATCGAACGGATGCTCCACGTGATCAGTGCGCACTAGGCTAGATTGCACCGAATGAACCAAGCGTCCGTCGCCATCATAAAAATCCGCCGAGACCAAAAAGCCCTTCATTTCAATATAGTCTCCTCGTTTCACCTTCTTTAACCGAGTACGCAATTCGCCATCATCCACAATCACGTGGTTGTTCGAGTACATTGTACCAAATTCAATATTATTAACGCCCGCCTCATCAAGCAAATCCCATGGATACTCCACATTAAGTGTACGTGCCACATGGCCCCACTTTATCCTATTGGCGAATTCTGCCGCTTTTCCCCAAGCCATACTTATATCGCGCGGCACCGCCAAGTCGAACGCGCTCGCGTCTTTCGCATTATCGTAATCATCCAACTGCACCACTAAACCTTTTATGTCGTATTCCGCCAAAAAACTCATGTCGACTTTATATCCATTCCCGCTGATAGTTTTTCTTGCGCTATCAATGCGCCCCTCTTTTAGTGCATCGTCCACGCTGGTCTGCAAAGGCTCCGGAATTCCAGCAATCGCCCGATGCGCGTGAAGCCACTGCGGCAACATAAATGCCACCGCTACCGCAGCAACTAATAATAAAACGCCCAAAACCTTCGCTCTGCGTATTAGTTTTTTCTTCTTTTTCTCTTTTTTCTTTCTGTTAATTGCCGCCATATCAATATCTTCGGCAATCTTTTTCAAATCTCCGCTAATAGCGATTTGCCACTGGTTAAAAGTCGTCTCATTCACCTTTTTTGCAGCAAAATCATTCAGCAATTTCTGCTTCTGTTCAACCTTGGATTCAACCTGTCTCCGAAAATCGTCCGCCTCTGCTTTGCTAATCCGCCCCTCCGACAATTCGTGTTCAATTTTATGGATGCAATTTTCTGCGTCAGCGTTCATAATTCTTATGTTATCACGCATTGACTAACGCGTAATTTCATATTATAATTTCGGCACACATCTAGTTGTTGTTCCTTAAAGTGATTGGAGGTGATTTTATGGAACACACCGTCGGCTTTCATATTCCAATCGTGGATGGACCAAGCGTCGAGGATTTAACTCACGCCGCCGACGCGCTCTACCGTGCAGACCATCCACGCAAACCCAGCTGCGCCGAAATCAACGCGGCCGCTATCGCCCGAGGGGAGTATCCACCCTACAAGGAGGACGACGATATTCAACTTCGCTACGTCACTCTCGCTATGGCGCAACTCCGCTTTGCCTATAAAGGTGAGTTTATCAAGAAGAGATACTTCAGAGTCTATGCCACCAAAATCGTCCACGAAGGCGATTATTATACCATCTACTGCAAGCAGACTTTTACCTACAAGCGTAATCTAGTTGCCAACAATGGCGACATCATCAGACTCTATCCACGCGAACCCTACGATTTCGTTATCCGCTATAATGCCAAACTGCACGGAGGTCGCATTAAATCCATCGCGCGCGGCCACGATCCAAACGACAAAGCCTCATCACACGAATACCCGTTAGATTAGGAATCTAACGGGTTCTTTTTTTATTTAATTTTTAATTTAAATTCAATCTCACGATTCTCGGACGTTGCCGTCAAGCGCCAACGATGCTTGTCTGCCACCGCCTTCGCAATCGCCAAACCAAGACCAGTGCCATTAGCGGTCTTGTCCACCTGATAGAACCGATCAAAAATTCTCGCAATCTTTTCTTTCGGAATCGTCTTGCCATCATTCTTTATTGTCAAGACGCTATCACTCAGGCTCACTTTAATCCAACTTTTCGAATACTTCACCGCATTATCTAGCAATATATTTACAATCTGCTCAAAATCCGCCACAAAAGTCTCCATCTCACATTTACCCGGCAACTCAACGGTAATTTTTTTCTTGCCCAAACGCGGCTCAACAATTTGTACTTTATCTTTAACAATTTGCGCCAAGTCAGCTTTTTGTTTCTTCACAACAACCGAAACATCATCCGTCCGCGCCAAAGTTAACAAATCAAACACTAATTGATTTGCGTGAGTCAACTCTGTATCAATATTCGAAGACCAAGGCTCTTCCGTTGCGTCTAGCGCTTCAAAATTCGCCCGAATTGCCGCAATTGGCGTCTTCAACTCGTGCGAAGCATTTGCAATAAAATCCCGCTGTTGTTCATAGGCCTGTTTAACTGGACGAATCGCTCGTTCAGCGTATAAATAACTAATGATCAACACGATCAACTCAATGCCAACGCCAACCAAAAATAACGTAAACAGCAAATCTTGCGAAATATTTTTGCGCTCTTCCTGAATCGCTTCGCGAAAAGTCTTTTCGTAGTTACCAGACTCGAAAGCTGACGGCATAACCCCGCGTTCATCCCTCGATTTTTGCCCAACTGTTGCCCCAATAAAAATCAATGAAAATGCCACTATGATAATCGACGTTGCCACCAACATAATCATCCAGATAATTCGATTCCGTAGCTGTGTAAACATTCTATTTCTCCACTAATTTATAACCGAGTCCGCGCACGGTCATAATCTCTGTCTTTTTGCTAATTTTCTTTAGCATTTTACGTAAACGCGAAATATAGACTTCTATATAGTTATCCTCACCGTACGCTTCGCCGCCCCAGACTTTACTCAATAGATATTCCTTCTTCACGATATGCTCTGGTGTTTTGATTAACTCACGCATAATATCCGCTTCTTTTCTGGTCATTTTCTCGCCGTTCAAGCTCTTTTCGTCAGTATTATATGTTAAGTCCAAGAAACTAATCGTCTCCTGTTGTAAATCTTGCGGCCGACGCGTTAAAGCCATGATTCGCGCCACTAATTCCGCAGTCTTAAACGGTTTAGCTAAATAATCATCAGCACCCATATTCAGACCACGCACTTTATCTTCTACTTCCGATAAAGCCGACAGCATAATCACCGGCGTATTAATGCCTTTTTCGCGGATTCTTTCCAAAATTTCCAAGCCAGACAACTTTGGCAACATAATGTCCAAAATGATGCAGTCATAAATGCTCGCGACCGCCATGTTTAAACCTTCCTCACCATCAAACGCGATATCGGTCTTAATTTCTTGCTTCTCAAGGTTATGTTTTACGGCTTCTGCTAGGAATTTTTCGTCTTCAACGTATAATACTCTCATGCTTTCTCCTATCTTATAATCTTATTCTACAAACCGTTCCTAAACCGAAGCTTAAAAACCTTAAAATGATTCTACCACAACCCGTCATACCCCTTATGTATTATTGACTTTTTTACTGTTCTGTGCTATAATAAACATGAGTAATCCCAAAACTTGCACCTTGAGAATTCTTTTTGATCATCTTCGACGAGATTTTTCTTCGTGCGCACGCCATCAAAAGAAGGAGGTAACTGCTATGGCGAAAAAGAAGAAAGAAAAAATCCCTTACGTAAAAACTGTTTGGATGTTCGTGGGGAAAACTCCCCACCAAGAGCTCGATGGCAACAAGCTCTGGATCGTTACTGACCGTATTCACGGGGGCATTATCCCCCACTGTCGGCTCAGTTACAACTACGATCCCCGGCTTCATCGCCTGACTGTATTCAATATGAAAGGAGAGAAGATTTTTGATCGTGAGGCATACTATGGCTCAGCCTTCGAGATTAAGGACCCCCAGAAGCCCCGCGCTCGAGTAACTCTGCTACGTTACCCGCATGGCGTAGAAAACGCCATTCCCTGGCTCTGCGGTTTCTATAATCCGGCACTTCGTACGGACGACAAGCAGAAATTCCGCGAAATTCGCCACGAGCGACGCGGCGAGCTTGGCGTCAGCTGGATGTCCCAGGGGCAGAACCATCGCGGCAAGTCCCACCGCTTCGCGTCGGTTAATGTGGAGGGCGTTAACCATCTGATTGCGGCCTATGCGACCAGCAATATGGATAAGCCTGAGATCAAACAGATCCTCGCCGATTGCCAGGACCAGCGCTTTCCGGATGAATTCGTCCGCAATGTCCTGTATACACAGGCAGATTTTCGAAAAGACGACTTCAACATCGCCATGGCATAAGTCTCATGGCGATTCAAGGGCCGAGTTTCATCTCGGCCCTTTTTCTACCCCTGGCGAAAACCGCCAAAAAATTATATAATATACAGAATGTTAGTTTCAGATTTTAATTATAATCTCCCTGAAGAGAATATCGCCAAGCGCCCGCCAAAAATTCGCGGCACTACCCGCCTGCTCGTCCTCAATAAACAGACCGGCGAAATCACCGACAGCCACTACGCCAACATTGCCGATTTTCTTGAACCAGGCGATTTAATTATTCTTAACGACACTCGCGTTATGCGTGCTCGTCTTTTTGTTACTCTTCCCGATGGCCGTCCGCGCGAACTTGTCGTCCTCGAAAAGCACAAATCAGATCTTAATACCGTCATGTACCGTGGCAAGCTCCACGCTGGCGACGTCCTCACTGTTAATGATTCCGACGACCAAATCACTATCCAAGAAATCCTTGGCAACGGTACCGCCACCGTCAGCAGCAACCGCCCACTCGCCGATATCGTCGAAGCCCACGGCAACGTTCCGCTTCCACCATATCTCCATCGCGACGCCGACGCCGACGACATTAAGCGCTATCAGACCGTTTGGGCCAAAGAACTCGGCTCCGCCGCCGCTCCAACTGCCAGTCTTAACATGACCAAAGAAACCCTCGCCAAACTCAAAACCAAAGGCATTCAAATCCAATACCTTACTCTTCATGTTGGCCTTGGTACTTTCTTGCCAATTCGTAGCGACAATGTCGAGGAGCACCATATGCATTCTGAGTGGTTCCAAATTCCTGCCGAAACCATTGAGGCAATCAAAGCTACAAAGGCTGCCGGCCATCGCGTCATCGCCGTCGGCACCACCGTCACCCGCACGCTCGAATTCTGGGCCAAGTCCGGCAAAACCGAAGGCGAAGACGACATTTTTATCTATCCGGGTTTCAAATTCCAGGTAGTTGACGCCTTGCTCACGAACTTTCATGCGCCAAAATCCACCGTCCTCATGCTTGCTGCCGCTTTTGCTGGCTGGGACCATCTAAAACCTGCCTACGAGTATGCCGTCAAAAACCACTATCAGCTTCTTAGTTATGGCGACTCAATGTTTATTTACTAATCTTCTTCACAAGTCATGGAATCGTGCACGTCTGCACCCAACTTTATTACTACATTAGATAATGTGCCAGTAAAGAATCTGATTGGCACATCATTTTCTATTGCCGCACCAATTGTCGTCGTTAAATCATTAAATTCGTTAAAGTCATCGTAGTTGTTCACAAATACTGGATCACCACCATTGACGCTGTAGCATACATTCATATTTTTGCGAATTACCGCAAAACTCTGTACGTCCGAAATCGGGAAATAAATCTTTTTGTCCGAAAGCTTCACCCTATTCTTTACAACGTTCGACCCAAACAAGAAATTACTTGTATTGTTATCTCGCCTAAATACAATTCCCGGAAATTGACGCGATTTTTCTTCTAGCGTCGCGCTAATAAGTGTTGCACGATAATCTAGGTTCGATGTATTAATGCTGTCTATATCAAAGCTAATATAAAAATCTTTATCATAATAGTCTTCATTAAATAGCGCTACGCCTGTATCGATATATCGTTGACCGGCATATTCTTCGCAACCAGTAATCACACCGTTTGCGCCATGGAACTCACAGGGTCCATCCAATTCAAACACTGAATGTAATGAACCATCCTCTTCGTAGACTGGACCGATTTCCGTATTCGTCAATAAATCGAAGCTAATCTCCTCGTCTGTGGCACCATTGCTCCACTTGACAAAAGCATAACCTTCGCGTATTTTCGCCTTCAACGTCACTCTCGTTCCATAATAATACTCGCCGCTCGTAAATTCACCGTCAATGTATTCAGCGTCCATTAACGTTAACGTTCGCTTATCTCTTTCGTATAGATATTCAATAACCGTCGAACCATCCCCTGCAATCGGCACCGTTTGCTCTGCCGGCGAAATAAATCCTTCGTATTCATCTACAGTCGGCGTCACAGGAGTATCCGTCGTTCCATTACCATACATCGTTTTGGCCGTTTCATATGTTTCACCATCTAAGTTCATTAATTTGTAAACAACTCTATATGGCGTATTCGTATTTGGCGTCAAAACCGCTGTAATCTCCATATCATCAACGATAACCGTATCTTCGTCGCAGTCCGCTCCATTAATGGTCCATTTCGAGAACGAATAACCAGCCTTTGTTGGTTGCTCTAATTGTGCAACCGTATCACCATAATTCACAATTTGTTCACTAGTTTCATCGCCCAAAGTTACATTTACGACTAAGCGGTCCTTCAAACTATAAATACTAGTCAGCGTAATCTCGTCGCAATTATCTACCGCCCACACAGCAACTGGTGTGATTATTGCCACAGCCAATACGACAATTGCCAGTAATCGCATCGTCTTTTTATTCTTACTTGTACAAAATGCAACTATTACTAAGCCCGCTATAGAAACTAACATTATTATCCCAAATAACCATATTTCGTCACTAGTATCTGGGGTCACAATATCAATAATCTCTGGCTCTTCTTGATTAACATATTTAATCAAAATCTTTGCATCAGAGTCTTGCTCTCTTTGATCTATATCACTTAACTGTGTCGCATAAACTATTCTCATGCTGAATGTGAATGCGTCACCAGCTACAACTATTGTTCCACCATAATCGCCAACTTCATATGCCATATAATCATTGTCATTTTCGACCGAAATATCTTCAATTTCTAGCCCTTCTTCGCCGGTATTTCGAACCGTTACGTCGTACCTGACGCTATCGCCGACTGCATGAAAAGTCGTATTCTGCTCTATTGTCGTGGCGGTCACATTTGTAATACCGCCCTCTATGCTATCCGATTTTTCAGCTATAGCAACGTCTACTACCTCAAAATTGCCACTAGCCGCTACTGCATTATTACTAAAAACTAAAAGGGCAGCCGCAAAAACGGCGATAAAAACAAAACCCCCCCTCCCCAAAGTCTTCTTTACACTCTCATATAACATATATCTTATTCCAATTATAAACTATCACGCTTATGGTGCCAAGAAAAGACCTTGTCTGTTAAAATATAGCCAACATGTCTCTCAGATTTGATATCAAAAAGCAAACCGGCCTCATGCGCGTCGGTACTATTCATACCCCACACGGCGACATTGAAACCCCAGCCTTTATTGGTGCCGCCACTCGTGCCTCCGTCAAAGCTCTTACTCACGCTCAAATGCGCGAGCTTGGTAGTCAAGGCATTCTCGCTAATACATATCATCTTATTCTTGCCCCAGGCCCAGACCTCATCGAAAAAGCTGGCGGCCTCGCCGAATTTACCAGCTGGCACGGTCCTACCTTTACTGATTCCGGCGGTTTCCAGATGCTTTCTCTCACGGATGCCAAAATCGACCACGACGGCGTCACTTTCAAGTCACATATTAACGGCGACAAAATCCGCATGAATCCCGAAATTTCCATGCAAGCCCAGTGGAAAATCGGCGCCGATATCCATATGGCTTTCGACCAGGCCATCGATTCTACCGACAAAGAGCTCGTCCGCAAAGCCAANNATTCGCGAACACCAACGTCTTGCCGTCGAGGCTAAAGCCGCCGGTAAACCCGAGCAATATCTCTATGCGGTCGTCCAAGGTGGTCTTTTCGAAGATCTCCGTCGCGAATCCGCCGAGTTAATGGCCACCCAACCAGTCGACGGCTACGGCATCGGTTCACTCTACACCACCGAAACCGACGAAACCGCCAATATCATCAAACTTACCAACGAAATCATCCCCCAAGACAAACCGCGCCACCTCCTTGGCATGGGCTCCGAGCCGCGCGATCTTTTCATTGGCGCCAAATATGGCTGCGATACCTTTGACTGCGTTGCTCCAACCCGCCAAGCCCGTAACGGCGCCCTATATACGCCACATGGTCGTGTTAATATCAAAAATGCCCGCTTCCGCGAGCTCTTCGAGCCAGTCGATCCTGATTGTGATTGCTACCTTTGTCAAAATTTCACCGCCGCCTATCTTCACCATCTTTTCAAGGTCGACGAAATCACCGGCAAAACCCTCGCCAGCATCCACAATGAACGTTTCGTTGTTCGCACTACTGATAAAATCCGTCAAAGCATTCTTGACGATTCATTTGACGAGTACATGGCCGACTTCATGGCTAAATACTACACAAAATAATCTTAGAAAGAGAAAGTCGGCCTCTCGGCCGACTTTTAAAACCACTTTAAGCCTTTAGACGCTAAATAGCGTCTCGCCTCATTGGCATTCTCTAAAACTGATGCGTAAATGAGCGCTATCGTAGCCAATGCCGCAATCACGATACAGATGACCGTCACCGGATTTATTGTCTGCACGAGGACAAATTCACCAGTTTCAATCATCTCGGCCCTGTTCTCATAAAGCACAAAATGCGCCAAGAACAGCACCATGGCATATACGCCTAAAATCGCGTACNNATGAAAGACGTTACCACAAATTTTACTGTGGTTTTTATCCACAGCGGTCTAAGCTCGCGCTCACGCTTGCGGCCCTCTTCGCGCATTTTATCGATACACTCCGCCACCGATCTGTCCTTAACGGAAGCATCATAATGCGGTCTTTCAATTGCCACAAACTTACTTGCGTCATAAGTTTCGTACTTCATTTCTTTCTTCTTGCACTTTTGCAGTGCTTACCTTTCTCGCGCATCTCCGCGTTTTTAGCCGCAACAGCATCGTTATGGCCAAAAACGCAGAGACGTGCTCCAGGTTAGTAGAAAAACAGCTTATCGTGGTTTTTCCAGGTGCTTAGCCCTCAATGAAGGACTATGCTATAATTATAGCACACATCGTCAAAAAAGTCAAGTACGCTTATGCTTATACCTTTAAGAACACCAGATGATATAATGTGCTTATGAGTACTACCACTAAGGTCCAGATCGACACCAAAACCTTCATTCGCTTTTGGCTGGTGATTATTGGTTTTATCGCCGCTGGATATCTTTTATATAAGGCTAGCTTTGGCCTATCAATCATTTTTGCCGCTCTTTTCTTTGCGCTGGCCATTTCGCCACTCGTCAAGACTCTCGCTGGTATTTTCCCCAGCAAAAGCCGCAATTTTGCAATTGCGTTGTCTTATATTATCGTAGTTGGATTCATTATCGCTTTCCTTTCCGTGGTTGTGCCTACCGTCATTAATGAATCAATCCGCTTTTTCAATGGTCTGCCTTCTCTCTTTGATACCGCCACGGGTGATATTGGCCTTATCAACAAAATTGGCGGCACTCTCGGCATTGCCAACCTTCAAGATCAAATTTCCCAAATCGTCCAAAGCTTCTCCAACAATCTCTCCGGAGATTTCGGCAACGTACTCACCGCCTCCATCTCTAACGTCGGCAGCTTTTTTGCCGTAGTCATTCTCGCACTCGTACTCGCCTTCTTCATGCTTACCGAAGGCCCAAGCATTGTTGATACTTTCTGGCACACCATGGGCAACTCCAAAAACACCCATCGCGCCAAACATGTTGTTAAACGCCTTGCCGAAACCGTATCAAAATACGTTTCAAGCGCCGTCACGGTAGCCCTTATCAATGCTTGCGCTACCGCCGTCGCCGTATTCATAATCTGTCTCTGCTTCCATATTTCACCAGGCCTTGCCTTCCCATTCGGCTTAATCACTGGCGTATTCTGCCTCATTCCAATGTTTGGTAGCTTTATTGGCGGCGCAATCGTCGCTCTTCTGCTCGGCTTCAATGTGTTTTGGGCCGGCATCGCCTTCCTTATCTACACTATTGTCTATCTCCAAATCGAATCCAATATTATCTCACCAAAAATCCAAGGCAAAGGCATGCAATTACCAGCACTCGTCATTCTTTCCGCCGTCACGATTGGTGTCTATACTTTCGGCCTCGCCGGAGCGATTATCTCAATCCCAATCGCCGGCTGTATTAAAGTTCTACTCGAAGAATACGGCGCCGACTGGATGGATGACGGCAAAATTAATGCCAGCAATTTCGATGACAGCAAGAAGAAATCCGAAGACAAAAAGCCCGTCAAAAAAGACGACGTTCTAATTGCTAAAAAGTAACAAAAAAATCGCCCTAAGGGGCGACTTTTTTGTCTAAGCATATTGCCAAATTGAGCCGTCCGCTCCATCAAGTAACACAATCCCCTCCTTCGCAATCTCGTCTCTCAAGGCATCAGCTTTCGCGAAGTCACGCGCTTTCTTCGCTTCGAAGCGTTCCGCAATTTTCTGTTTCAGCTCTTCCGAAATATCCGGCGTAGTCTCCTCAATATTGAGCCCAAAGGCCTGATCCAGGAATTTTATAAAATCATCATCCGGCACATTTTTAGTTAAAACTTTATCTAACTCCGCAAATGCCCCCGCTGAATTAAGATTATTGTTCAGCTGTTCTATAATTGCCGACTTTACACTAGATAAATCCGTCGCATCCTTTTGCCAACGTAGCGCCGCAAAGTTTCGATAATTCAATAACCTCTGCTTTGCTGCCGCCAAATCCGTAAACGAAAAATTGCGCTCACTCTGAAAATGACCCTGCAATACCCACATTTTGTAATCTAAATGCGAAAAGCCCTTCTCTGCCAAATCACGAAAATCATACACGTTGCCAAGCGACTTCGAAATTTTTTCGCCATCAATCGTAATAAAATTATTATGCAACCAGAAATTAGACATCTTCTTGCCGAAGGCGCCTTCAAGCTCTGCAATTTCATTCGTATGATGCACTGGAATATGATCAATTCCACCCGTATGAATATCAATTGTTTCGCCCAATTTTTCATGAATAATCGTTGCACACTCTAGGTGCCAACCCGGATACCCCATTCGACCGCGATATTCCCATTGCATAGCATGATCTTCGCCATCGCGAATCCATTTCCAGACCGCGAAATCTGACACGTTCTTCTTCTCGGAATTAAAATCTACTCGCGCCCCTGCCTTTAGGTGGTCCAAATCCAAATGCGCAAATTCAGCATAAGTCGGAAACTTTGATGTGTCATAATATAGGCCGTCCGTCGTATCATAGAGCATTCCCTTTTTATCCAATACGTCAACCAATTTCTTGTCTTCTTCAATAAAATCCGTCGCGCGGCAAATATTAGTCGGCTCAATTAAATTCAATGCGCGGAAATTCTCAAGATAATCGTTCATATACATCTCGGCAATTTCCCAGACTGTCTTGCCCTCACGACGTGCACCTTTTTCCATTTTGTCTTCGCCGTCATCGGCGTCCGACGTCAAATGCCCCACGTCCGTAATATTCAAAACACGGTCTACCGTCCAACCATTCAATTGCAAAGTCCGCACCAATAAGTCCCAATACACATATGACGTAAAGTTACCCACGTGCGCAAAACTATAAACCGTCGGCCCACAAGTATACATTTTCACCCGTTTAGGATCTTGTGGTGTAAAATCTTCGACTCTGCGAGTCAACGTATTATATAGTTTCATAATATCTTTAGTATATCAGTTGTTATCAGGGATGAAAAATTATTTCTCTTCTGACCATTTAAAGCTAACAAACTCTTCCCCTGCGCCAGAATTGCCCAAAGTAGAAGTCTCAAGCGTAATTATCCCCTTAAAATCATCTTCGGCTACTATGTTTCGAAGTTCCACATTCGACTCGTGCGCGTGATCATGCTTCACGAATGTGTGGAAGAATTTACTGCGCCAATCACGCATCCACTTAAATGCCAGCACAACCCATGCCAAAATCACTATCAAAATGATAGTCATTAGTATGCCTAATTTATCCGATGGCAATGGCACAAATTCATAAGTCAACCACAACACACCGTGCAATAATAGCCACACGCCAATAATAATTGACCATTCCTTGAGGCGACTCTGCGGTATCACCCATTCCGTCTCTCCCGTGCGACCATTCACGGCAACGTAATATATTTTATTTTTCAATCCCTCGCGCACCCGAACACTATAAATCCAGACTGGTAAATGAATCGTTTTCCACCTAATGCCTCTCTGAGTCATAGTATTCTTATGCCAATCTAGTCCATATTTATATCGGGCCATATCGGGCTTCACTTTTCCCCAAGCAATATCTTCAATTTGCCTTCGCACTCGGTCTTCACTCTCCTTGGCGGATACATTCCTAGTTTCCATCGTGTATCCTCGCAAGTATCGCGCATCCCATTTTACGGCATTCTCCGTATCAAAAGGCAACACTGCATTAAGTACATTCGAAGTTGAAGCACGCATCTCGTCACTGGTTTTAACTGCGGCCTCAACCGCCAAATCGTCGACCACCATATCAAAATCTCGTTTCACGATATACGTGCCGACATCAAGCACCGTCCTTTGATTATCGCCCGTACCAATAGTGCGCGTTTTTTCCAAAATCTTACCACCCCCGTCCATTGA
This sequence comes from Candidatus Saccharibacteria bacterium UBA2834, assembly GCA_002351365.1. Classification (GTDB taxonomy): domain Bacteria; phylum Patescibacteriota; class Saccharimonadia; order Saccharimonadales; family Saccharimonadaceae; genus UBA2834. The sequence goes on along the minus strand of DEGE01000001.1, from coordinate 42,332 downwards.
TACATGCACGTTTGCATCCACTAACATAAATGGCAAATAGACACCATGAATGTCACTAACTTTTGTTCGTCGCCAAACATTCTTAGCTAATACTTTATTCTCTGCCAAGAAAGTTTTGACTTTCTGTAACGCCACCTCTTTTTTAATAGAAAACGGTAGTACCAAATCTGGCGCCACGCTATTTGGCAACTTGTCCTCAATCGATAGCACATGACGACACCAGTGGCATTTCGCATTATTCGCTTCGCTAGCTATAATTGTCACCTCTGCTCCACAAGATGAACAGGCTAGCGATATCAGCTCGTCCTTACTGCCATTAATTTGGCTTGCACGTTCGGTAATATGCTCACCGCGCAATTCATTCAAATTATCAGCGGCGTTCGCGCTAAAATCTTCATAATAACTTTTGCAGTTTTTGCATCGCAATTTCCCGCTTGCTTCTTCCAGGAAAAAATCCGAACCACCACAATTTGCGCAACGTTTGACCGACGCCGCTTCGCTCATATTAATTCTTCCCTAGCATCTGGTCTATGCCAAGGCCCTTCGCTAATTTCTCGCCGAGCATTTTTTGGTTACTGCTTGACGATAAAGTACCCCTAACCGTATTGCCATTTTCGCCCGCAATACGCGAAGACGACAGGCGCTTGCGCGATTCGCGCTTCACATCAGACTGCTTCAAATTGCGCACTTCGGTCTTTGTCTCCTGTTCATGTTTATGGCGTGCACCCATATTACGATAACGACTCGTCATAACCCAATAGAAGATAAAGCCAGGCGTATAGGCCAACAGACCAAGCCAAAACGGATTATCATCATCCATATCAACGCCCAACCAGTACAAAATCCATCTCGTACCAAGGAAAATACCAATCATTTCAATGATTGCCGAGACAATCAATAGCTTCGTTTTATAAATTGGCACACTGCCCATCGTTTCACCAGTCCGCGCATTCACTGCTACGTAATGCAGTAATTTTTTACCGTCTTTTACTTCAAGGTAACTGTACAGCCAAACCGGTAAATAGGCCGCCCGCCAACGTCTGCCCTTAACGTCTAACTTTTCGTTTGTCCATTTTACGCCACGATCATAGAACTTCATACTTTCGCGCGCACGATATCGCGCCATATCGCCAATTTGCAAATCCACTGCCGGCTTTAGCGCTTCAATATTAGTATCGCGTTTTTCACTCGCATAGCCACGCAACAAACCCGGGTTCCAGTCTTCACAGTTTTCCGTATCAAATGGCATCACCGCACTAATCACATTGTTCGTGTTTATTAAAGTGTTCTGATTTAATTTGTCGGCAGAAGCCTCAACCGTTAAATCGTCTCCCAACAAATCGAATTCGCGCATCACATCATAAACATCCGCGTCATACATTCGGCGTTGCGAATTACCGCTCCCTACCGTATATGAACGCGTTTGATGCTCCGCCTCACCCGACAAAGAAGCATGCGTATTCGCATCTACCACCATGTATGGTAAATATACGCCCATAATATTCTCGGTCGTAAATTCCTTCTTAAATTGCGGGTGAGCAAAGAACTGTCGCTTTTTCACAAATTCATCAATATTAGCTTGCGCCTTCGCCTTCTCGAGCTTGAATGGCAATACCATATCCGGCACAGCACCATTCGGCATCTTCTCGTTAATCGACAACACATGGCGACACCAGTGAC
>DEGE01000001.1:23635-40638 GCA_002351365.1 Candidatus Saccharibacteria bacterium UBA2834 | reverse complement strand
TTTACCACCTCCGCGCCACAAGCCGGACATTTTAATGTCAAAATAATATCATCGCCCGGCACAATATCCGATGCGCCGTCGCCAACTATATCGCCTTTTAGAGTATCGATACCACCGTCAGTATTAACTTTCTTTCCTTCAAATTCCGCACGGCAGAAGTTGCAGCGCAATTTACCAGTTTTCTGATTTAAGGAGACGTCAGTTGCGCCACACTTCGGACAACGGTTCATCCCATTTTTGTCGTTACTTATTGCCATCTTACTTCTCCTTATTAATTAATAATCATAACTGTAATCAAATCCACCGCCAGAATCCCAGCCGCCAGAATCCCAACCACCAGAATCATAGCTACTGCTGCCGCCCCAATCAGAAGATGAGCCCCAATCGGAATCGTAGCTACTACTCCAATCCGAACTACTTGATGAGGATGAATAATGTGAACTACCACCACTACTACTGCTGCCGCCACCGCTTCCGCCGCCAATAATCACCATCAATATCATCATCACAATCATCCCGATATATACTAACGCGACAATCGTTCCGCCAGAAATTTCGCGTCGCGCCTGTCGGCGGCTTATAATCGCGTCGCGCTTGGCCGCAAAACGATAGCGTTCTGCTGCCACCATTTCCTCCTCGCCAGTCGAGATTGTACCAATTACACGCTGGTCATTCTGGCCCGTAATATGATCCAGATAGGCCTTTTTATTATCGGCAACAATATCATCGCGCCGATAAATATTCTCTATTTTAGCGCGCGTTTCGAGCTCATGATAATGTCGCGTAATTTTATCATTATGCTTACTTGGTCGCATATCTTCATATAAGCGGACCGGCGCATTCATTAATCTACTACCACGAATAACCAACACGACACCAGTAATTAACAATATAGGAGACAAGAATACTAAAATAAAACTAATAATTATCAAAGCGATGCCAATTGCCCTTAATCTTTCACCACGCTCATAATCACTTACTACTTGTTTCTTCTGAGCAATCGGCTTGTCTTTACTAGATTCCGGCAATTCCCCTGCTAACTCGCCCGTACGACCGTTCATCGCAACATAATAAATCCTGCCACCTTCTACCCTACGATAGCTATATAACCAAACCGGCAAATATGCCGCACGCCATTTCGTCCCTTTAATTCCAAGATGTTCGGCATCCCACCGCACACCACGGTCATAATCTTTCATTTCTTCGTGAATCTTCAAGCGCGCAATATCTCCACATTGCAAAGCCACTACCTGTTTTAAGCTATCCACATTCACATCGCGTTTTTCACTCGTAAAGCCTCGCAGGTAGTTGGCATCCCACGCCACTGCATTTTCCGTATCAAACGGCATAATCGTATTAATCACGTAGTTGGCATTAATCATCGTATCTTGGTTCAATCGTCTACTGGACGACTCGACCGTCAAATCATCGACCAACAAATCAAAATTGCGCACTACACTATAAACATCGGCTAGCCAGACACCATTTTTCGGTAAATTTTTCCCATCGCTCGAACGCTCGGCGTATCCGCTCATGTTCGCTTTAGAATTTACATCCACAATCATATACGGGAAGTAGACGCCGCAAACCAATTCCGGCTTGTAGTTATCTTTAAAATCCTTATTTACCACCGTCACATGATTTGAAATATAATCAGTTATTGCGGCCTGCGCCTTACGCTTCGAAATCTTAAACGGTAAGACCAAATCTGGCACCGCGCCGTTCGAAACCTGCTCATTTATCGACAATACATGGCGGCACCAGTGGCATTTAGCACTCGTTGCTTCATCGGTATTTACTACGACTTGTGCACCACAAGATGGACAGGCCATCGTCACAACCACATCTTTCCCTGGAATTAAATCTTCTGCGCCCAGGCCACGATCTTCACCCTTGTGGCCTCGTATGCCACCAGCTTTATTTGCCAGCTCACCCTCAAAAAGAGTCCGGCAATTTTCACAGCGCAACTTACCTGCCTCAGTATCCTGCTTTATATAACTTGAGCCACAATTTAGGCATCGCACTAAACCATTTTTACTTGCCATTTTTATTGCCACCCTTGCTTTTTATGTTCTTCTGCACTTTTTGCACCTGCGACGAACTTAATGAACCATAGATGCTTGCATCATTTCGCCCCTCAATCGAGTATCTGTCATCTACCCTTATTTCTTTATGTTCGGTGTTATTTTCTTTCAGATTGTCAATTTTAAATTTTGTTTCAGTCTCGTGCCCATGTCTAATACCAAGACTTTCTGCACGCACGGCATAAGTTTCAGTATTCAATTGCGACGCCGTCATTACTACAATCCCCAACGCAAATAACACCATGCCAACAATCATCAACATTGGTGAACCAATCTCTATGGTTGAGCCGATTGCCAGCACACCTAAAGCCGTAATTGCGCCACCAATCTTATTAGTCGTCGGCTTATGAAATCTTTGCACGTCCGCTTTTGGCACCACCCCAGCCAATTCCCCAGTTCGTCCGTTCACTACTAAATAATAAATATGTTTCGTTTCCGGTTCTTGATAGCTATATAACCAAACCGGCAAGTAAGCAGTCTTCCACTTCTTCTCTATCGGAGTAACTTCTTCTTTTTCCCAACGTACTCCACGTGTATATTTAGTAATCGTACTACGCAATTGAATTCTTGCTAAATCCCTAATCTGCAAATCCGCAATCTCATCGATATCATCCACATTCGTGTCGCGTCGTTCGCAACTAAACCCCCGCACATAATTTGCATCCCACTCGACCGCATTTTCAACATCAAATGGCAAAATCGAATTGATGACATTATTCGTGTCAATCAGTGATTCCTGTTTTAATCTCTTGCTTGAGGATTCAATCGTTAAATCATCAATCAAAAGATCAAACTCTCGTTCTACCCCTTCGCTTAGTACTCGATACTTATTGTTGATATCTTGCACTGTACCAACTTCGGTATATTCACCATGTCCCGAAAATTTAACATGCGCTTTTTCGTCCAAAATAAAATACGGAAAATACACCCCAACTGTCTTCTCTACGTCAAATTGCGCCATAAAGTCAGCATCATAATAATCGTTCGGCATTGCTCTAACTCGTTCAGATATCTTGCCCATCGCTTCTTGCCTAGAAATCTTAAATGGTAACACTAAGTCAGGCACTGCGCCGTTCATTATCTTTTCGTTCAATGAAAAGATATGTTTACACCAGTGGCATTGCGCACTTGTATTCTCGTCAGCATTCAATACTACCTCTGCTCCACACGACGAACACGAAAAAGCCACTAGCGACTCCGTCTCTAGGATATCTTCCGCACCCTCTACGTCATCGGCCAATTTGCCATCAAAAACATTTTTGCAATGGCGGCATTGAATTTTGCCCAATTCCGTATTCAGGGTTAAGTCGCTTGCCCCACAATTGGGGCAGCGACGTAACTCTGGTTTTGGCTCATTAGCCATTTATTATGCTTCCGGAGTTGCACTTTCGTCAGCGGCAGGAGCAGCTGGTTCAGCTGGAGCTTCTGGCGCAGCAGCAGGAGCAGCCGGAGCGGCCGGGGCTGCAGGAGCGGCAGGAGCGGCTTGTTGCTGAGCATTCACTGGATTTGTGCCCATTGGTTGAGCAATACCAGCCATACCACCCATCATACCGACGCCCATACCCATGCCCATCATGTTCCCAGCACCACCGGCATTGTTACCAGCAGCGTTGAAACCTTCGGCAATTTGAGTTTGTGCATAAGCAGCACCAACACCACCTTGCATGAGGTTGCCAGTGTTGAACTTGTTGATAAGGGCAACAGATTGTTCGTCCCAGTAGAGGCCCATTGGTTGGACATTGACGATTTCGAGACCGTACTTCGTACCCCATTGGTAGTTAGCTTCTACAGCTTCATTAATCGCCTTCGCGAATTCAACTGTACCACCCTGGATATCATCGATTGACTTACCGCCCTTAGTGTAAGCAGACAAAGCTGCTGCCAAAGAACCGACGAAGCCAGCGAAGAGGCTATCCTCTACACCGCCGTCACCTTCGCCGAGCTCAAATATGACACGGCCTTGGCCGGAAGTAATATCAACAGGAATCAAATTCTTGAACAAAAGAATCGGATCTACAACCTTAATCGTGTAAGTACCATTACTCGTTACAGCAAGCATCGTATTTGCATAGTTTGCATCTTTGTAACGAATTGGGTTCTGAGTACCATAGCGGAGACCAGCAATATCCTTCAAGTTTACATAGAATGCAAACTGTTGGTTACCTGGTTGGCCACCAAACTTGAACTGGTTCCAGCTTTGACCAAAGGTTGAAGCAAAGAAACCATCACCAGCAAACATACTCTTAGCTTCAGCGACATTCTCTGAAGTGTAGGTATATCCACCTGGTTCTGCAATCACGGAGACAATTCCACCATTCTCGACCGTAATCAAACAGGTGCCTTCTGGCACTAAGAATTTACTACCGTTACTAATAACGTTGGCATTCTCTTCGCCGTCGTTATTTTCGCTACCGTTTGACTTAACAGGTACCGCTTTTGCGAGCAACACGTGATCGGTCATGGTTGCTGGCGGAGCCATGTATTCAAGCCATTGGTTTGCGAAGCTGCCACTGAGCGCTCCACCAAATGCTTTCAAAAAGCCCATTTATTGACCTCCTTAAAGTTGTTTATATTTTTAGTATATCAAAAAAACATTAGCATCGCGCTTATCCTTTCGGATTTTTTAGATAAAAAGCCATAAGCACTCTTGACAAAAACGCAAAAGTGTGCTAATATAACAATATGAGTTACCAAAAGTGACTCATCACTCCCTTAATAGCGGTTCACAAGAATACCTGTTCGGGTCAGCTGAGAGTTATCAAAATCATTGATGCTTCTCAGCTGATCCGACATCCCACGGAAAAGCATGTTGCACGTCAACCTCGCTACCATAGGAGGTATTTGTATGTTAAAAAGATTTTTCATCAATGTTATTGCTACAATCGTAGGCGTTTTCGTAACGCCCAACATCGAATCTGTCGCTAAGGGCGAAGTTGTCACACGTTGGACTCATTACAACAATAATGACGAAGATTTCAACTTCGGACCTGATCGGGACGAACTCATTGCGAGGTTCATCCTCTATATGTGGGAGAGGCACCATGTCTGCCTTTCGAAGGCGGAAGTCGAGCAAATGCTCGACGAAATGGATGCTGACGGCGACGAATACATCAGCGCCAACCCACATCCAGTGTTCCTGCGCAAAACGCGCAACGATCATATCGTGGTCGGCCACACCATGCGGCCCCAAACCGCATCTCGTACCGCCATGAGGCATAGCAGACAAAAAATCTGCTAAGACACTGAACCGCTAACCCACCCCCGAAGGATTGTCTCCGGGGGTTTCTACTGCCCAAAAACGGCCCCGCTAGGAGCCGTTATTTTTGTTTAGAATCTCTTGGTTGCGTCTTCGATAACCTTAATTGCCTCGTCTACGCCGAAGAAACCCTTTACTTCAGTCGTGCCAGGTTTCTTCAAATCTTTGTAGTGGTTGAAGTGGAATTCGATCTGTTCAATTGTGCGCTTTGGCAAATCTTCCAAAGTCTTAATCGAATCACCGTTATTGCGATCGTCATCAACTACGGCAATAATCTTATCGTCGACTTCGCCATCGTCAACAAACTTCATTACGCCAAGAATACGAGCCTTCACGTAAATACCGGTCGTTAGTGGCTGTTCGGTAATTACGAGCACATCAAGCTCATCACCATCTTCATCTAGAGTCTGCGGAATGAAGCCATAGTTACAAGGCTTTGCAAATGCCATAGGCTCAATGCGGTCAAGCATAAAGCAAGCGCGCTTGCGATCCCATTCAATCTTGTGGTTACTACCAGTTGGAATCTCAATTACGACATTAATATTGCCGTTTTTGTAATCACCAGGCTCAAGTACTTGGTTAAAATCTGCCATTTCACTCCTTTCGTAATTTTTGCGGAGATTTTCCTCTTATCTCCGAATAGCATTTTACTTTATCATATCACAACCGATGTGATACAATAAACATAAGCAAAACTATATATTTTTATAGGAGAAAAAGATGGTAAGAATTGCTATTAACGGTTTTGGGCGCATCGGTCGCAATGCTTTCAAAATCGCATTTGATCGTAACGACGCCGAGATTGTCGCCGTTAACGATCTTACTGATACTAAAACACTCGCACATCTCTTGAAGTACGATTCCAACTATGGCATCTACTCAAAGGATGTCGGCTTTGACGACGAAAACATCATCGTCAACGGCAAGCCAATTCGCGTTTTCTCAGAGAAAGAACCAGGCAACTTGCCATGGCGCGATCTTGGCGTAGATGTCGTCATTGAGTCCACCGGCTTCTTTACCGATCCAGAAAAAGCTCGCGCCCACATTAATGCTGGCGCAAAGAAGGTTGTCATCTCGGCACCAGCCAAAGGCGAAGGCGCAAAGACTATCGTACTCGGCGTCAACGAAGATCAGGTCACTCCAGAAGACCAAATTATTTCCAACGCTTCCTGCACTACTAACTGTATTGCACCAGTCATGAAGGTCCTCGAAGACAACATTGGCATCGAAAAAGCCATGATGACCACTGTCCACAGCTACACTGCTAGCCAGAAGCTCCAGGACGCTCCAGCTAAGGACATTCGCGAAGCTCGCTCTGCTGCTGAAAACATCGTTCCAACCACGACCGGCGCTAGCAAAGCTGCCGCTCTCACGATTCCTTCTCTCCAGGGCAAATTCAATGGCCTCTCCGTTCGCGTTCCAACCCCAGTAGTTTCCCTTTCCGATATTACCGCCGTCACAAAGCGCGAAACCAGCAAGGAAGAAATCAACGAACTCTTCAAGAAAGCTGCTCAAGACCCTTACTACCAGGGCATCCTTGACGCCACTGAAGAAGAACTCGTTTCTATCGATTATCGTGGCAACTCCCACTCCTCCATTGTCGACCTCAAGCTCACCGATGTCATCGGTGGCAACCTCATCAAGGTTGTTGCTTGGTACGACAACGAATGGGGCTATAGCAACCGCCTCGTTGAACTCACCGTCGATCTCGGCAAAATGGAGCAAAATTAATCATGCACGTCTACCTCGGCGCTGACCATCGCGGCTTTGCCGCCAAAGAGCAAGTCGTAACTATTCTCAAAGGACGCCAAATTCCTTACACCGATTTTGGCGCCTACGAATACAACGCCGAGGACGACTACAATGACTTTGCAAAAAAAGTTTGTCAGGCTATCATCGATAACAACTCGCCAGATTCTTTTGGAGTATTGCTCTGCGGTTCCGCCCAAGGCATGGCTATGCAGGCCAACCGCTTCAAAGGCATTCGTGCAGCCGTCTGCTACGATCAGGCGACCGCCATAGAATCGCGTGGCCACAACGATGCTAACGTTGCCTGTATTCCCGCCGACGATAGCGAAATAATCGTCGCAAACGTCCTCAATGCATTTCTCACTTCGTCCGCCCTGCCTGACGAAAAATACAAACGTCGTAATCAAAAGTTGGATGAAATCTAATGGCAATTGTAACCATTTCACCGGCAATCTTAAGCCAACCCCCAACCGAATATAAGCAAATCGTTAAGGATTATTACGGTTTTACTAAGCGCGCCCATATCGATGTCTCCGATGGTACGCTCACCCAAAATCGTACTATTGCAGAATCGGCAGTTTGGTGGCCACGTGGTTGGTCGGTCGACATTCATATGATGACCGCCGTCCCATCCCAACATCTCGAGATGCTCATAAAATTGCATCCAGATATGGTCATCCTTCATGCCGAGGCAAACGAAGATTTGTTACCGATTTTTGATCAGCTTAAAGAACACGAAATCAAAGTCGGTGTCGCAATCATTAAAAGCGTTTTTCCAGGAAGCATTAAGGCTATTCTGAACGCCGCCGATCACGCCCTCATTTTCTCCGGCGAACTCGGCAAGCAAGGCGGTCAAGCCGATTTGTTGCTTCTCGAAAAAGTCGCTCTCATCAAAGCCATAAACCCATCAATTGAAGTTGGCTGGGATGGTGGCGCAAATCTCGAAAATATTCACTACATCGCTCAAGCTGGCGTCGGTGTTATTAATGTTGGCGGTGCTCTAATGCGCGCCGAAAACAAGCAAGAATATTTCGATCAAATGAATAAAGAAACTGAAAATCAGGACCCAATTTAAAAATGGCAAGAATCGTAAGTATTGGTGCTGCGCTTCAAGACGTCTATCTTATCGATCACGATGATTTTGGCACCAACAAACGTGGTTTTTTCAATCAACTCGAATTAGGCGCAAAGGTTGATATCGATGAAGTTAAGTTCACTGTAGGCGGTGGCGCAACCAACGCCGCTACTACTTTCGCTCGCAACGAGCATGAATCTATTTTCATGGGCTGCATCGCCAACGATCCCGCCGGAGCTGCCATTATCGATAAACTCGATCGCGAAGGCATCGATACAAGCTATATCAACTATCTCGATAATGTTCATACTGGCTATTCCGTTCTTTTGCTCTCGCCAACTGGCGAACGCACTATTCTAACTTGCCGTGGCGCATCCGCCAAATTTGACACTATTCATCCTAAAGATTTGCGCAGTATCTACCCAGATTGGTTATATGTTACGACCCTACGCGGCAACATGAATATTCTTGACCAACTTTTCGCCCAAGCCAAGGCGTTAAATTCTAAAATTATGTTCAATCCTGGCAATCTCGAGCTTCAATCCAAACGCAAATTACTCGGCCTGCTCTCCGACGTTGATGTTTTGTTAGTAAACAAATCCGAAGCTAAGCAAATTGTCGAGGGTCGCACGCTTACCGAATTAGTCGGTAAACTATCTAGCTATGTACCGACCGTTATTATTACCGACGGAAACCAAGGCGCCATTGCCGCCTCCGAAGGCCGCATTGTGCGTATCGGCATTTACGAAGATGTCAAAGTGAAAGATTCCACTGGCGCCGGCGACGCTTTTGGTTCAGGCTTCCTGGCTGCTTTTGCTGACGGTAAAAGCCTCCAAGAATCCCTAATCTTCGCTAGCGCTAATTCAACCTCAGTCGTACAGCACATCGGCAGCAAAGCCGGAATCATCAACAAACACAAACGATTACATCCGATGCCCATGCAGGAGATTAACTAAAAAAATATGAAAGACAACGAAGATATTATTAATGTTTGGCTCGACGCCATCAATCAAAACAAACTAGACAAAGAAGACGTACGTCGCTCTCTCGCTTATGCTAAAGACCTCGAGCAAGGCTTGTCCAAGCTTCGCACTTTCTCTCAAGGCGTATCAATTTTTGGTTCTGCCCGCCTCTCCGAAAAAGGCAAATATTGTCGCCTCGCCGAAGAACTTGGTCGCAAACTAGCCCAAAATGGGCACACTGTCATTACCGGTGGCGGCCCAAGTATCATGGAAGCCGCCAATAAAGGCGCTTACGAAGCTGGCGGCAAAACCATTGGCCTCAACATCCAACTTGCCCACGAGCAACACATTAACCCATACGTTACGGATTCCATGGAGTTTCATTACTTCTTTGCGCGTAAAGTCATGCTTACGATGGCTTCAAAAGTCTACGTCTACTTCCCTGGCGGTTTCGGTACACTAGACGAATTCTCCGAAATCCTCATTCTTATGCAAGAAGGCAAGATGCCAAAGATGCCAATGTTCTTAATTGGCAAATCCTTCTGGAAGCCTCTCGATCGATTCTTTGCTACTAAGATGCAACCAATTAAAACGATTGCTCCGGATGATCGCAAAATCTATCGAATTACCGATGATATTGATGAAGTGGTCGAAGCGGCAAACAAAATTGGCCACCCCAGCATCTACGAAAACATCTACGATCACGGTAAAAGTAAATATATTATCTAAATTAAACAAAAAAGACGCCATCAAGGCGCCTTTTTTTATTTCACTACCACATTCTCTTCCGAGAATACATCTTTCAGCTCTGCCACCCAGGCATCTTCAAATTCGCACCTAAACGGCATTCGCATGGCTTTTTTATCCGGACCAATCACCAAAATCACCTCAGATAAACCAGGATGCTGAGTACAAATTTGTTTCAATTTAACTAAGCCATCCTTATCCGTTGGATCTAATATCCGTACGAACATTTTTTGCGCCTTTTTCGGCTTGGCGTCCACTACGCTTTCTGATGTTTTGAAAGTTGTCGTTTTCTTTGGCGCACCACCCCCCATTTTCACCGAATCGCCCGATGTTTTTGAAGCTGACGATTTACCATATTTCTTCTGCGCTACACCCTTTGTTGGCACCTTCAAAGTCGCCCCAGTCGATTCGTATGACTCCAATTCTTCATCTGTTACAACTACGACTTCTTCGGCATTCACTTTTGCTTCGTCAATCTTGTTGCCGTCACGGTCTGTTGCATTCACTTTACCAGTAACCTTAATTACGGCATCCTGTACGAGTTTTGCGCCAATTGTTTCGTAAAGCTTCGGGAAGACAATTACCTCCATCTCCCCTACCTTATCCTCAATTTTCACGAACGCCATCTTCGAGCCACTCTTCGTTACTAAGGAGCGCACGTTCGTAATCAAACCGCCCACAATCACTGTTGCGCCATCGAGATTCGGCTTAATTTCCGTTGTCGGCATGCACTGCTCTTGGAAGTAGGTTTCATATTTATCAAGCGGATGCGCCGAAATATAAAGGCCCATCAAATCGCGCTCCCACATCAGCTGCTCTTTATCGGTGTATTTTGTCGGCGCCGGCACAATTTCTACCTCTGGTATTTCCGCCGCTGCCCCCATCGCGCCAAACAAGTCCGTCTGCCCTGATGCAACGTCTTTTTGCATCTTGTTTCCATAGGCCTGAATCTTTTCTAGGTTATATAACAAATCACTACGATCACCGAAGCTATCAAAACACCCCGTCTTAATCGCCGATTCCCAACTCTTCTTATTGAACTTAGCACCCGACACGCGCTTTGCGAAATCACAAACCGACTTAAACTTTCCGTTCTTATCGCGCTCATCAATCACTTCTTCCGCCAAAGCTTTGCCCATGCCCTTAATTGCCGCAATACCAAAGCGAATCGTCTTTGATTTGCCCACGGTAGCAAAGTCTGCATAAGATTCATTAATATCCGGACCAAGCACCTGAATTCCCATGCGTTTGCATTCCGTCATTTCAATCGCCAAGCGTTCCGTCCAGCGCATATCCGCCGTCATCAATGCTGCCATGAATGCTTCCGGATAATAAGTCTTCAGATAAGCTGTCCAATACGCCACTAATGCATAACACGCCGCGTGACTCTTGTTGAAGCAGTAGTTCGCGAAGTCTAACAGCTGACTCCAGAATGTTTCAGCAATTTCTTCCGTTGCTCCGCCGACTTTTACCGCCCCCTCGATAAATAGTGGCTTCATCTTATTCATCAGGTCAACTTTCTTCTTACCCACCGCCTTACGCAAAGTATCTGCCTGGCCACCCGTAAAGCCACACCATTCCTTCGACGCCTGCATGAACTGTTCCTGGTAAATCAAAATACCATAGGTATTCTTCAATGAGTTTTCGAGCCCAGGATGCAAATAGGTAATCGGTTCTTCGCCGTGTTTGCGTTTAATAAAGCTCTCGATAAACTGCATCGGCCCCGGACGATAAAGTGCGTTCATAGCAATCAAATCATCAAACGCCGTCGGCTGTAGCTCACGCAAATACCGCTTCATTCCCGGCGATTCAAATTGGAATACGCCCGTCGTATCGCCCCTACGGAACAATTCATAAACCTTATCATCATCGAGCGGCAATTTACTCATATCGATTTGTTTGCCGTGAACTTTCTTAATAATGCGTAGCGCCTGCTGAATTACCGACAGGTTGGATAACCCCAAAAAGTCCATCTTTAATAGGCCGAGCTCCTCAACCTGTGGACCAGGATATTGCGTCGCCAGCGGACCCTTTGCTGAAACTTCCAGCGGCATAAACTTCACCAAATCATCTGGCGCAATCACCACGCCACAAGCGTGTACACCGTGCGAGCGAATTGTGCCCTCGAGCTTCATTGCAAAATCAATCACTTCCTTCGCGGTCGGATTCGTCTCGTATTCTTTCTTCAAATCCGGCTCGTTCACAATCGCATCCTTCAACTTCACATGATGCCCCATCACCGGATCTGGCACCAATTTCNNATTTCGCAATCCTGTCCGCTTCCGCGTACGGCACTTCGAGCACGCGCGCTACATCGCGCACCGCGTTCTTTGCCATCATCTTACCGAAGGTCACAATGTTACTCACGCGACCTTTACCATACTTTCGTGTACAATATTCAATCACTTCATCGCGTCGGTTATCCTGAATATCCGTATCAATATCCGGCATCGAAATACGATCCGGATTCAAGAAACGCTCAAAGAGAAGATCATACTCTAGTGGGTTCAAGTCCGTAATGTGAATTGCATAAGCCAACAACGAACCAGCCGCCGAACCACGCCCCGGACCATAAATAATTCCCTGACTTTTGCCCCAGTTAATGAAGTCTTGCACGATCAAGAAGTAACCGTTATAGCCCATATGATCAACTGTCGCTAGCTCATAATCGATACGATCCAAAATTTCTTTCGAAAGCAACGGGCGAATCTCTTCTACGGTCTTCGTTTGCGCTTCTTCTTTCGACAAATAACCAAACCGCTCAGCGAGGCCCCGGAACACCATATTATCCAGATATTGCTTCTCCGTCTCACCAGTCTCAATCGGGAATTTTGGAATCAAAATCCTACCAAGGTCAATCTTCACATTACAGCGGTCCGCAATCTTTTTCGTATTGCGAATTGCTTCCGGACAAGTTTTTCCCCAACGCTCAATCAACTCATCTGGCGGAATCACATGCAAATCGAAACCTTTCAAAGACATGCGCTTTTCGTCTGAAATATTGCTACCCGTACCAACACACAGCAGTACTTCGTGTGCATCCTGGTCTTCCTTTTTCAAATAGTGTGCATCGCAAGTCACCACCAAATCCAAACCAGTCTCTTTCGACAACTCCATCAAGGCGTTGTTAATTTTCATCTGTTCTGGATTATGTGTCGGCGAATCTGGATGGCCATGATCCTGCATCTCCAAATAAAATCGCCCGTCATAAACCTTCGAATACCAGTCAATCAACTTGCGCGCTCGATCCATATCATCGTGGCGAATCGCCGTCGAGATTTCTGAACCCATACAACCAGACAAACAGATAATGCCCTCGTTGTACTTTTCCATAATTTCATGGTCAATCCTCGGCTTGTAATACTTACCCCGCACTTCAGCGTCGGTCATTAGACGACAAAGATTCTCAAAACCTTTCTCATTCATTGCAAGCAAGGTAATATGAAAACGCTCCTTATCATAAGCCGGATCGCGATCTTCCATCCCGCGCGCCGCCACATAGGCCTCTAGGCCAAGCACTGGTTTAATCCCGGCATCATTGCAGCATTTATAGAGTTCGATTAAACCCGACATCGTGCCGTGGTCCGTCACGGCCACCGCCTGCATTCCACTTTCTTTCACAAAATTTACCAACTCATCAATCTTCGTCAAGCCATCCAAAAGTGAATAGTGCGTATGATTATGCAGATGTACATAATCTGCTGGTGTAAGTTTAACCTCCTCTGCCATATCCTCTATTTTACCATGAACCACCCCCAAAAATCGCCCCATCTTGACTTTTTATTCCGCTCGTGCTATAATCAATACATTGGGTATCTCAAGGGATATTTATAAAAATAAAAATGGAGAAAAAATCACATGGGCGAAAGCTTTAAACCAAGTGCCTAACAGGCTGAACAGCAATCAGAAATTTCCATCACAGAAGTACCTTATCGCAAAGTAGCAAAAGAGGCTATGATGAGCTGGAATGGCGCCTCCGAAGAAGAAGCCACTGCCGCTATCGAATCTCAATCTTATGATGATCTTGAGGGTCAATGTTGGGCAACTGGCTCTATGGAATCTGGCATTAAGGGCATCCTTAAATATCTCCAAGAACAAGGTATCGATACTAGCGATATTAATCCCGACGACCTACATAGTGATGTTTTTGGCCCTAAAGAAGCCACCGAAACTGTTGCTCAAACCGGTACACTCGCGGCATTAGGCGAGAAGATTAAGGGTGTCGAAAATCCTGAAGCCCTCGTTGTAGATACTCTTTCGACTATTCACGATGATTGGTCTCGTGGAAATGCTAAGAAATTCTTCCAGCGTGAAAAGAAGCATCAACATATGCCGATTGAACTCATTGGCTGGAAAGAAGCCAAAGCCGATCTTCTCTTCTTAAAGCCAATCCTTGAAGGTGCCGGCGTCGAGGTTTCCGACGAACAACTTCAACTTAGCTACTACGATCGCGTAAAAGCTTTCCAAGATGCCCACAATGCGCATACGACCGAAGAAATCGCTAGCGCAATTCAAGGTGGCGCAGAATTCTATCCAGCTCTAGAAGGCCAAACCGAAATCACTGATTTTATGGCTACTCCAGAAGGCGCAGCTACTGTCGCTCAGCAAATTGCTGAAAACGGTATTGGCGGCGATACTGGCTATCAAGCATATCTTGCCGTTAAAGCCGAGCAAGGTGGGGAATAAATAATTCGCATCATCAAAAAATACCCCGCAAGGGGTATTTTTTTATTTCGCCTCTAATCTCAGATAATAGAACCGCTCCACATTTCCGAAGCGCCCTGCCAATTCATTATCCTTCTTTCCAATAATCACGAATCCGTTACGTTTTAGCCAAGCCTCAAAATTCACAATAATCTCTCGGCGCATCTTATTATTCTTTAGCACCCCATTCTTCAACTGCCACGGCTTCGCCTCGAATTGCGGCTTCAACATCACCACAAATTCCGTTTTTCGGCGCGCTAAATTCTTTTTCGCATAATATAAGACATCCGCTAAGCTCACAAAGCTTACATCTGCCAAAATTACATCCGGCTTTTCCGTCGGCACAAATTCAAAAATATCCGTCTTTTCGTGTAATTCTATGCGCGGGTCAAAGCGCAGTGGCGCCTTCATCTGTCGCGTCCCCTTCTCTACCGCTATTACTTTTTGCGCGCCAGCGCGTAAAGCCATTTCCGTAAAGCCACCCGTCGAAGAGCCGATATCTAAAACCGTTTTACCGCGCAAATCAATCGCAAACGCTTTTAGCGCCGCTTCAAGTTTATACTCCGCTCTTCCAACTACTGTCATTAATACTATTATACAATAAAACAGCAAAAAGTAAATTACTTCATAATTGCCAAAATCGGCTTTTTCGCTTTCCGCACCTCAATAAGTTCAACGTCATTCAACTTCATATATTCCCCCTCCGCCTGTAGCATAACCTTTGCTGGGCGTTTAAAGATAATCTGGTCATAATCGCTCTCCACGCCCGGAATTCGTCGAAAAATACTTCTTAGCATAAATCCAACCAATCTAAAGAATTTCGTCAGAACGCCAGTTGTACTCAAGAAATATCCGTCCTGCAAGAACCACTTTCCACCCTTCATCATTTTTGCGACCGAAATACCGTTTACCGCCATGTAGTCAGATGCACCTTTGCTATCCACAAACTCTTCCGACGAGTTTCCTAGCGTAAAACTCGGCAAGAACTTACGATGCCTCTGTCGCACCCACCACTGCGCCAACACCGCCAAACTAAATGTCATGTGCTTTTTACGTTTTTTCTGTAGATGTTTACGCGTTTTTGGATGATCAAATACCGCGCAAGCTTCTGCGAACATGCCAACCGTAAAGTAACACATGCCATAACGCCAATGTGCCCCATTTACGCTACACTCAAGTGGCCACACTTCCTGCGTATCGCCCTTCAGAATCTCTTCGAATTTTAAATTTCCAAAACAGCGCGCCGTATCGTTAAAATTCCCATAAGCCAGCACACCCACGCGCACTTTTTGCGCTTTCGACAGCATAATCCCACTAATTGCGATAGTTGCGGTCGCATCACCACCTGCCGCCATCACCAAATCACCATCCGACAAAATCTTCGCCAAACGCGCGGAATTATCATCCACATTCGTATCGGCCNNCACCTCTTTTTCGACGCGCCAAAAATTTGAGCTACGCCTATTGTAAACCAGAATCAGTCTTTTCATATTTTCTCGTTCAAAATCGAAACTAACTCTTCTATGCTAGCATAAAATTTCAGTACATCATCCTTTGAATAGCCGAATATATCTTTAAAACTTGTTTCGCTGTATTCATCAATGATTGATTCTCCCTTTAGCTGGAATTTCCCATAATCTTCAATCATTACATCTTCGTCTATTGTTTCTACATCTTGATATTTTTCGACAAAGTTCTTTGCTTCCTCTTTATAATCACTGATTGTTTTGGCAAATTTCTTCAAAAATTCATTGTCACTTTTTTCTATCTCGCCAAGGTCAATCTCTTCACTGCCAAATAAGCCATAAAGCGCCTTTTCGGTCTTTGCAACTTCTTGCAATTTTTCAAAATCCGCCTTCGCCTTTTCGTATTTCTCATTAACCTCTTTATTCTTCAGCGCATTGCTTGCACTTAGATTTCCCAGATAACTTGCCGCCTTGTCGGTAGCCTTTTCAAAGTTCTCAAACTTCGTCTTTTCTTCATCGGTCAATTCGATATCCTTAACTTCACCATCGAGAAATTCCGAAACTTCAACTTTTGTTTTTAAAATTTCATCCGCGTAATTGCGCGCCTCTTCGTAACCTAGATTACCTCGCGACAAAAGTAACCCCAATAAGGTCCCACCAAATGCCAACACACCCAAAACTACACAAATCACTATGATTTTAGTTTTAGAGATTGGCTCACGCTTCCTTTCGGTCTTCAAATGCTTCATACGACTATATCCCTTTTACCCATAACTCATTTGGTAGTGGCCACGAATTTGGCTTGCACCCCAATAATCCCGTCGACTGCTGAAGCATAATTGGCGCCAATCCAGTACTAGTCTCACATTCCGTCACGTGACCATGCCCCAAGAAATGGCCCACTTCATGATTAATCACCATCCTACGATAATTTTGCAAAGTTACGCCCAGTTCATTATA
>DEGE01000001.1:22929-23530 GCA_002351365.1 Candidatus Saccharibacteria bacterium UBA2834 | reverse complement strand
CTTGCCGCAGCGACTTCAGCCGGCGCAGCCAGAACCATATGGAGGCGCCCGCCACTCTCGACTTCCGTAAATTTCACATTTGCGCGTACCCAACCGCGACTATCAGATAATGTCTCTGCCACTACATTACGAAATTCTTCAAGATCGCCCGCAATTTCACCTCGTGAGTTAACGTCGTAGGTTACCTCTATAACATGTCCGGTTGCACTATCGGCTTTCGCGACATAATAAGAATCTACCGAATCCTGCACTTCAATTTGCGCTTTTGAGATTTCTGCCTGCAATAATAGGCCAACTAGTCCTTCTAGCATTAGTCGTTCTTTTCTCCAGTATCACAGACATCCAAACCGCTCAAAGCCGCCTTTTCCTCTTTTGGTGAATCCTTACAAGGATCTTCTTTATTGGTGCTGTCAAAGCTGCTCATAATCCAATTACCGTCCGCAATTCGCTCGTACATAATTACGCGCACCGAGCCGCTATCTCGACGTACTCCTAAACTTACGAGTTTATAGGCGCCACTTTTTCGCACGAAGTTTACATTTTGGTCAGCAATATCCAACACATAATCGGAACCGAACTTCTCTACTAGCAAATTATTAAC
>DEGE01000001.1:22383-22850 GCA_002351365.1 Candidatus Saccharibacteria bacterium UBA2834 | reverse complement strand
TCCTGCTCTTCTACGCCAAGACTCTTATAGATAGCAGTTAAGTTATTCTCCACTTCGATCTTAGCCAGTTCGGTCTTATTTTTTTCCTGGTTAATATTATTCATGATAATCACGGAAATACCGATACCAATCAACAAAGCGGCCGCAATAATCATCGAACAAATACCGATACGTTTCCAAATATAACTCACTACCTTGTCGCCTGTTACAATACCATTCGCATTAACGGCATTGATTACATTCATCGGCACACCACCTTCTTGTGCCGGAGCAGTCTGCTGTGGCATTGGCGCCGGCCCCTGTTGCGGGCCATAACCACCATATTGGTTCTGATAATTATTTTGCGGATCCATTATTTCCTCCTCACCCAAAAATATCCAAAAGTCTTATGTTTACATTTTACCACATATAACGCGCCTATGGCAGAGAGGCGGTTTTTATGCTAGAATATCGGAAAGACGGAGAGG
>DEGE01000001.1:15699-22278 GCA_002351365.1 Candidatus Saccharibacteria bacterium UBA2834 | reverse complement strand
AATAGAGAACAGGATGAGAGCCAGAGGTTCGCCCAATGCCCGGTCGGACTTGTTCGACAACGGCGCATTGTTTATATCCTGTTCTCTCCGCCATTTTTTGTTGGAAAAGAATTCATTTAATAGAGAACAGGATGAGAGCCATTTTTGTTGGAAAAACTAAACTTGAGCAATTTTAAAATAACAGTTTCCACGGTATAATTAAACAAGCTCTAAATAAACATTTTTAAGATGAAAATCATTCGACATGGCAGCAAAAGAATCTGAAACTATAATTAAGCTCAAATCTATCACTAAACGCTATGGTTTTGGCGACGCTGAGTCGTTCGCTCTGCATAATTTCGACCTCACCGTCAAACGTGGCGAATTTATCATGATTATGGGGCCATCCGGTTGCGGCAAGACTACTCTTCTCAACGTAATCGGCCTCCTCGATAAGCCAACTTCCGGTAGTTACCAGCTTCAGGGTAAAAACGTTGCTCGTATTTCTGCACGACGTAAAGCACGTTTTCGCGCTAAAGAAATCGGTTTTATTTTTCAAAATTTCAACTTAATTCCCAATCTTACTGTTATCGACAACGTTTGTTTACCACTACTCTATTCTGGCGTCCGCAAAACTCGCCGCCTCAAAATGGCCGACACCATCCTCGAGCGTTTCCATCTTCGCGAGCGCGAATACTATATGCCACACCAACTGTCGGGCGGACAGCAACAACGCGTTGCCATCGCTCGTAGTCTGATTTCCAATCCATCAATCATCCTAGCCGACGAGCCAACCGGTAATCTCGATAGTCGCGCTTCGCATATTGTCATGGAAGAACTCCGCGATATCCACGCATTAGGCAACACCATCATCATGGTTACTCACAATCCAGCGCTTACCACCTATGCTACTCGCGTTATTCATATGTTAGATGGCGAAATTGATACCGATATCAAAACCGTCGACGATCGCGATCTGCCGCGCCCTGGTGACCCGGAACGTATTTCTGTACGCATCCTGCCCAAGAAAGATAACCAAATTGAAATCGCGGTTGACGCCAAAACCAATGTCGTCGTAACTGGCAAAAATGTCACCACTAAAGACGAAAAGAAAACCGATAAAAAATCTAAAAAAGACGACAAGAAATCCAAAAAAGCAATTAAGGTTGAAGACGAATCTAAAAAGGAGGAAAAGTAATCATGGCACTTCTACTTAGTACACATCTTCAACTCGCCACCGAGAGCCTACGCAAGAACCGTGGTCGCACCTTTCTTTCTGCACTGGGCATTGCTATAGGCGTTTCATCAATCGTGCTCATTCTATCATTAACTGGCGGCATTAATCGTCTCATTAGCACAACATCAGATAAGAACAACGCCAACCTTATCTTAGTGCGCCCAAACAACGGCAAAGACGTCGCCGAAAATATCATCAGTGAGTTGACCTCTAGTAATCAATATTCAAAATCCAGTCTTACACTCGAAGATGTCGAAACCATCAAGGCTGTCGATGGCGTCGCTTCCGCTTCCCCGCTCGCAATCTCCACGGCAAACCTAAAAGTTGGTGACAAGACCACCCAATCCGTTAACATACTCGCCACTAGCACCAACTTTGCAAAAACCGCCGGCCTTACCCTCAAAAACGGCCAATTCCTCGAAACTAGCCTCCAAGACAATGTTGCTGTAGTTGGTTACAAGACCGCCATGTCCATCTTTGGCACCACCGACGCAATTACAAAAACATTCACCTACAACAACCAGCATTTTATGATTGTTGGCGTATTGGAAGAGATCAATGATCCAATCAATTACAACAATATCGACCTCGATAATTCAATTATTATCAATATTAATTACGCCAGCACCTTTGAGTCGTCCATTCAAATTCAGCAAATCAATGTTCGCACTGAAAACTCCGATGCCGTCGCCTCAGTCAGCGAAAAAATCACTGAAGAACTACGCAAAACCAAAAATGGCGACGACAGCTTTTCCGTTATTAGCGGCAACCAAAATCTTCAACCAACCGGTTCTCTGCTATCAATTATTTCCGCCATGCTTACCGTCATTGCATCTATCTCACTCATCGTCGGCGGTGTTGGTATCATGAATATTATGCTAGTTTCAGTATCAGAGCGCACACGTGAAATTGGCATACGCAAGGCCGTCGGCGCTTCTGCTGGCAATATCTTGCTACAGTTCCTCTTTGAATCAATTATCCTAAGTATTCTAGGCGGCATACTTGGTTTTGCGCTTGGCTACATCTTTGCATTCTTAATTTCACTCGTTACACCTTTTTCGCCATATATTTCCTGGCAAATCCTCGGAATTACTGGCGCCGTCACCTTACTAATCGGCATCATCTTTGGCGTATATCCAGCCGCCAAAGCCGCACTCAAAGACCCAATTACCTCACTAAAGTATTACCGTTAAAGCACAAAAAAAATACCCCCAAACGGGGGTATTTTTTTGTTGGCCACTACAATGCCATGATTTGCTCTTCACTTAGACCCAAATCGCGCAAAGCCTCAAACGCTTCGTGTTCTTTTTTAAGTGATCTAGTGCCGGTCCTGGAAGACGCATCAAATATCTCGTCGCCCTCAACGGCTCTTTGGCGCAAATCTTGACTTAAGCGACGCCAAACCTTCAAACCATTCAAAGCATTACCAAAGCGGTTATTATTTTCGATATTTTCGGCCATCGATTCGTCGATTAAACCTACCCTGTCAAGATCATCGGCGGCCTGCAAGAATTCATCGCTCAGTCCAGCATCACTTCTCACGCTGCCATCATCAGCCAAGTATTCGCCCCTTAGATACTTCAAACGATCAGCCACTGACGCACTCGCCCAAATTCGCTTATCTCTCCTAATGTCTTCAACTGTAACTTTTCGCTCCCCAAATAAAACAGGATTTACTAAATCCAGAATCGTGGAAATATCCCTATCACCATAGCCTAAGACCGCTGTCTTCGCAAAAGATGGTTCACGATCGATAAATACGCCCTTCAAGACATCACCAGCACCCCTCAACCCTTCGCTAACTGCCGAGCCAGATATGCCCATCAAGTACGCGCGTCGTTCGGCGCTAGATGCGCCATTCCAGATGGATAGCGCGTTCTTAATTTCGTCCACGGAGCGCTCGCTTTGAGATTCACGAATTGCAATTTCGACGGTTGTATCACTTACATCAATCGATGTCGATAGGCTTTCAGCCGTAATGCCAGTTCTTACTGGAATCTTGTCATGTCCATCAGCTTCCTTTAATGGCCGCCCAAGTATTTCCGTACTAATACGTTCATCGCTCGCAACCACATCAATTAAACCGAGATCGCGCAAGTAAAGCATATCCTCCGAATAATCGCCGTCCACAAGACCCTGACCGGACATCATCATTGCTTGCTGTTGGCTTACGTTTCGGTTATTCCATGCATTAATTGCGCTTTCCAACCTTGTCGTATCGCCACCACTAAGTTCACGAATACGCTGGTCACTCAGTTCAATTCTATAATCTACGCCAGCTAAATCGCCCGCAACTTCGCCCCTTTCAAGACTGCCAACTAATTCATCTAAGGCTGTGTTACCAAAATGCTCATCATCTCTTCCGCCGAGCAACCCGTATGCATCATCTATGGCTTTATCGTAGCGAGATTGTTCGTCGTCGGAATTTTTACCCCAGCGAATCAGTTCATGACGACGCTGAAGCTCGGCGCGTGCCATGATTTCATGAAGGTTAGTCATTGCGGAGTCCTTATCAGGACCATCTCCAGCTTCTCTTACGGACTGCATCGCATCATATAATGTTGCATAAATTGCATCAAATGTCGCTCTGCGAACATGTGGTACTTTCTCAGGCTTAGGCAAGTTTTCAGCTCGGCGCTCTTGCATCGCCCTGATGGCTGCTACGCGCGCATTACTGCGACCACCCTCAGCCATGCTTAGCTTAAAGCCCTGCTCAATCGATTCAACGCTTCGTCCAAAGAATACCGCTTCTCTAATTGATTCAGCTTGGCTCATAAAGTTATCGGCACGCATATTGTCGCCGCTCAGGCCCAACTCCTCAATCTTTGCGCGGAATGCTTCCTTTGCCGCCGCGTCACCGCTACTCTGCGCATAAGTTTCGTAAGCTGATTCTAGTCCCAAAGTAGTCGCAATCATCGGGTCACCTTCGGCCAAATCGGTTTTACGACCGCCCTCAATGCGATAAACGATCTTCGCGCCATCATCGCCTGCCCGAATGCCGTAAGTTGTCATTTTCTCACCGGCTAGCAGACTTACTCCTTCAGTTCCGCGAATCACATCCTCAAATACCGAAGTAGCTTCACGATTTTTCCAATAACCATTCAATAATTCATTTGGGTTCGTCACACGCTTCCAAATTTTACCGCTTCGATCTTGGCCATCACTTTCAATAAATCGGCGCGCCTTCTCCAAATAGCTCTTTTGCGTATGTTTCCTGAGCAACTTTCCACGTACGAAGCGACCAAACTTAGTACTATTACCATTCGGGTCCATATCAAGCTCAAATAGCCGTCCCGCAATTTCGCGCGCAATTTTGTCAGCGTCGCCACGCATATCCGTACTAACCGCCGCAACATCGCCTGTCATCATCTTCTCGTAGTCGCCAACCAGCTTATCAACTGCATCTTTACGCAGATCCATCTGAGTAGCCCTATCGGCCAAACCCGGATACTTCGATAATACGAAGCGCCTAAATCCGTCATCTACGCCCTCCTGCATCCTTGCCACAAATCGATCACTCGTATTAAGGGCTTGATCAATTTCACTCAACAAGGCAGAAACCTCATCGTCGCTCATTTCTGCGATAGATTTACCATTTTCTGGATCCTTACCCAGCAAGGCCGCAATGCGATCCGCCGTATCATGACCGCGCAATCTATCATACAGAGCATCACGCCTGCCAGCTGGAGTATCCTTACCATACTCATCGCGTAATGCACTGAGTTCCTCAGCCGTCATTGACGAGAGCATTCTATCACGCAAACCACCACCTAATTGTTCTTCACTAACTTCCTCTAGTGGTATACCTAGCGAGTCTGCTAATTCCTGGCGTTTAGCATCCTTTTCAGCTTTTTCTTTTCCGGCCACAAATGCCGCAAAATCTTTATCATCTAGCCATCTGCGTGCATCTTCGCGGGCTTTTTCATCTTTACTCTTCGCGTCTGCCTGCTCGGCACCTGCCCTAATTTGATCAAGAATCTTACGCAAGCGCTCATGATATTCCTCTACACTTTTTTCATCAGGCCGGCGTGGATAATATACCCTCATCTTATCCAGGATTTCATCATCATCACCATTTAGATAATCAATATCATGCAATGTTTCCTCAAAGACCGTTCCGCCAACCTCGGCCGCCTTCTTTTCAGCCTCTTCGCGCGTCATTGCGAGCCCTACAACCTCCGTACCATCCTCGGATATAATGCGATAAGTATGGCCCAATGTATCAACTCCGCCTTCGCCCTGAGCAACTCCGTCTTCGCCCTCAGCACCACGATAGGTATACTTCACGCCATTAAGCTCACCTTCGCCTTTTTTGCTGGCCTCTTCTTTTTCATGGCGACGGCGCATTTCGAGCATCTTAGTCTGATACTCGAATTCATTCGGATCACCCTTTGCGGCAAGCAAGTAAGCCGCCTCTTCCATCGCCGCGTCTTTATCCTCACTGAAGAGCTCTGGCTTTTCCTTAATCATTTGAGCGAGCTCAGTCGCACGATGCTTCTTTAGTAATTCAATCTTTCGGTCATCCCCCTCAATCTTTTCTGCACGTGCTGCCGCAGCGGCTTCTTCCTCCGCTAGGCGACGATCCGTTTCCGTATCAATACCTCTCGCGCGTCGACCACGATCAACCGCGCTATCAGCCTCTTTACGAGCAAATTTCTCCGAACGACCTTCTGCGATTTTTTGTTGGTAATACTTTTCCCAAGCCTCTGCTCTAACTTCGTCATGAATCGCATCACGCAATCCTTCACGGCTAGAATCAGCTTCATCGCGTGCAGCAATTTCATCAATTCTATCAGCATGAGCTTGTCGCCAAGCATCAGCCTCCTCGCGCGACATCGGAGTCCGCTCTTCACCAAACTGCATAACCCCCATATCGTCTAGCCGTGTTAGAGTCTCAATAATCTTGCGTCCTTCCGGTGAACCAATATCAAATGGCCCAGCCTTGTCTTCTTCCCCTTCTTTCTTCTTTGCTAGTGCACCAAAATCGCCAGTCTCCAAGAAGGCTCTCCTCTGTTCTGCTGGGATGCCATTCCACGCCAAAACGGCCGCTCTTTGGTCGGCAATACATTCCGTCGTACGGCGTGTACGCTCTTGTGTTGTCAATCCATTAAACCAGGCCTTCTTTGCATTGTATAGCGTATTATCCGCTCGTAGGTAAACCGCCTGCAATTCTTCAGGAATATCTTTTAGTCGATCAGGACCACTCTGAGACCACAATGCACGCTTACATTCTTCTTCATCGCCAATAATGCCTTCAAGTATTTTGCGCCTTTTTTCAGCAGCCTCATCATCCAATCCGTCTGCCTTTATTTTTGCTTCCATGGCGGAACGCAGTCTAGCAATGCCCTGCTCTTTATCTTCAT
>DEGE01000001.1:15290-15693 GCA_002351365.1 Candidatus Saccharibacteria bacterium UBA2834 | reverse complement strand
GGAAAGCCCCTCATACCATCCATCGCGTATTTCAGCAACTCTTGCCGCACCCGTGGCATAGGTTTCACGCATATCCGCTGGCACACTCTCTAATTTTTCTTCATCCGTACGCGCATCCCACAAAANNCGTTGCTCGGCTACGCTCTTTTCACTAAACCAACGTTCAGCCGTATCGAGTCTTGCATCAATCGTCACCCCAGTCTCACCACCAATTTCTTTCGAACGGAAATCAGGGTCAATTACCAAAGCCTCACTGCCTTTCGCCTTAGGCTGGAAAAATCCTTCTTGACGCACAAAGTCAATCTCCGCAGCGGTGGCCTTCTTCTCTTCTTCTGACGTAGTATCACTAAACAATGCCTCAACTTTACCTGTCTGTAAGAATTGACGGCGCTGTTCATCAGTA
>DEGE01000001.1:0-15263 GCA_002351365.1 Candidatus Saccharibacteria bacterium UBA2834 | reverse complement strand
TTGCACCTTCGGCCCGTAAAACCGCCTCTGCATCATCAGCCGACATACGTTCGTAGGCTGGTTGCGACATTAGGCGTAATCGTTGTTGTTCAATCAGCCCCTGACGCGCGGCATCAATACCACGCAATCGTTCGCGTCTAGCTTTCGGATCTTCGCCAGGCACATCCGCAAACTTGTCAGCCATATAGCCATCATAAGTCTTCCGGTCTTCTTCACTAAAAGAGTCTACAATCACGTCAAGTGTCGGTTCCACGTGGCTATCAAGCCAACTATGGTACGCTCCGAGATCAATTCTGGTTTGACCACCATCATCTTTCAGTTTTTCTGCCACTAAAACAGGGTGCGTCAATCTTCCCGCCGCCTCACGCGCAGCTTCAGCCTCGTGACGTTCGCGTTCTTCCGCTTCGGCTTTTTCAGCTTCTTTTTTAGCTTTCGCCTCAGCCTCAGCATTTTTACGGGCCTGAAAGTCTTCTTCGCTTTCGCCTAACCTACGGCCATCACTTAAGTCTTCAGTCTTTGATTTTGGAGGAAATTCGCTCATCTTATTGTTCTCCTTCCGTCTCAGCTTCTTGTTCAAATGGAACTTCCATCATAAAAAAGTTTTCAAATTGTTCTTTTGTTTTAGAGGTGATTTCTTCAATATTTACGCCATTCTCGCGCATGAAATTGCCGATTTCTTCATCGGTCATACCGCCATTATTTAAGCGATCAGTTAATTCGTTCGCCTTTTCATCGGGCAATTCGTCAACTAGCGCAATTTCCAACTGCGCAATTAAACGTTCCACCAAATCCCTTTTAATATCCTCAAGTTCCGCATCTGAAAAAGTTGAATAGTTTTTCTTTTCAAGCAAGCCGCCCACAAAAGCGTCAAGCTCATCTTGATTAAACATAGAAACACCTCATTTCTTATATTTTCCCTTATGCTAATAATAGCATAATCATTTCAACTTTGCTCACCGTGCAATATCCCAAAAACATGGTATAATAACAGATAATTATGAAAATTTTGGGCATCGAAAGCTCTTGCGACGAGACTGCTGCCGCGATTGTCGAGAACGGCAGTCGTATTTTGTCGAACGTCGTCGTGTCGCAAATCGATATCCACTCAGCCTACGGCGGCGTCATCCCGGAAATTGCCGCCCGCTCGCACATTGAGGCCATCATGCCCGTTATCAATCAGAGTCTCTCCGATGCTCGGCTCACAGTCACGGACCTTGATGCAATTGCCGTTACTCACACGCCAGGCCTGGTCGGTTCATTGTTAGTTGGCACTCTTGCCGCCCGTACTATCGCAATCCTAAATAATATCCCCTTCTATCCAACCCACCACCTCAAATCCCATATTTATGCCAACTGGCTCAGTGGTTACGAACCAGAATTTCCACTTCTCGCCATGGTAATTTCGGGCGGCCACACCCAAATCATCTACATGGAACGTCACGACGATTTTCATATTATTGGCACAACACGCGACGATGCAATTGGTGAAGTTTTTGATTAAGTCGCCAAGATCCTCGGTCTCCCCTACCCCGGCGGCCCATCTATTGCACAGGCAGCTCTCAATGGCGATCCCAATAAATATCAACTACCTATCCCGCAAGTCGATGGTCTAGATTTTTCATTTAGCGGCCTCAAAACCGCCGTCTTGCGCGCCGTACAGAAAGATTTAGGCTTGCCTATCACTACGCCATCACATGAGCTTAAAGCACATCTCAGTGCTCAACAAATCGCAGATTTTGCTGCAAGTTTCCAAGCAACCGTTGTAAAAATCACAACATTAAAACTAAAAGCCGCTGCACGTCAATATCCCGCCGCTAAATCAATCGTCTTTGCGGGAGGTGTTTCCGCAAATCAATTACTCCGTGAAAAGCTCACTCAATCTTTCCATCACACCCATCAAGTATTCTTCCCGGAACCAAAATTCAGCACCGACAACGGTGCCATGGTCGCCTCCGCCGCTTATTACTCTATCGAATCCGGCGAAAAAGCCAGCGACCCTTACTCGCTGGACATTTCTCCTCGCTCGATTATTTCTTAACTTCCGAACCTTTTGCGATAACTTTACGTGTAATTTTTGTTTGTCTACTTGTTGTAGTTTTTACAACAGTCAAAATACTACGCTTAATTTTACTACCCGCACCCCTAATTAGCCGCTTCATCTCTTGTTTCTGATATGCTTTAGCATCCACAATATATTTAAAACCGCCAATATATTCCTCTACTTTTACGCCAAAGCCGCTCTTGAATTCCAGCAGATGGTTATTCTCGGAGAAATCCCCCTCCATACCATAAAAGTTAACTCGCTTAATTCCTTTTTCAAAACATTTAGTCAACAAATCGTCCTGCAAAACCGTCATCGCATTCATCCGGCGATATTTCTGTACTGTTCCAGAAATAAAACTCACCGTTTCATTTGGGTGATCAAAAATCACCCGACCAGCTACAGCGTCACCATTCTCTTTATTGCGCGCCAGCATAAAATGGACTTGGTCACCAAAAATCTCCCAAATGTCTTCGTAATAAGAAAGGTTGCGACTCTTCACGCCATTTTTCTCATTACTCCCCTCAATCGCGAAAGCTATATCCTTTAAGTCGTTCTTGTCCGACACCTCGATAATGTCCAGGTCCGGCGTACATTTACGCAACTTGTTGCGCACATTCTTCTTGTAGGAGGCCCTCACTTCGTCAATCGTCGCAAAGCCGCTTAAATCCTTAACTGTCACCCAGCGATTAGCTTTATTCTCAATTGCTGTAGTTTTACCTTCATATTCGAAGCCGTTTTTATCAAATACGCGATAAACCATATCGCGATTAAAATCTTCTAGTACTTCCCCACTCACGTCGCGCACTGTTAGGCGAATTGGCGGAAACACTTCTAGCGTAATTGCACCGTGTTCTTTGGCATAATCGAGTAGATTTTTTAACCAAAAGTCGATAACCTTTTCATTTTCCCAATCCAATACACCCCCCATCGGCACCATCATCATTCCATCTTTTGATAAGACCAAACAGCCAGCGATAATTTTATTATCTTCTTTTACCCCCAACAGATGAGCATGCCACCCCATTCGTCGCCGTAGAGCCGCCCGTTCCGCCATTTGATAAAGATTCCCGTACGGATTTTTCTGTTCAAATTTTCGATATTCGGCTTCGTTCAACTCCACAAATTTCATAACTTTATTCTACCACGCTCATCTTTTTATTCACTCCCCGCGATAAATATCCATAAAGCGAACATATTTGTTGGCAAATAAGCCTACAAAAAGTGCATAGTGTATAATAAGCATATGAGTTATATCGAAAGCAGCCTAAAAGTTCGTCGCAGTATCGCCAAAATGACCGATACAAATTCCGATGATTGGTTTCTCTGCCTAAAGGCTCGCTTTGGACTTGAAATTGTCTTTTCCGCAATCAAGGAAGTACTCGGCGCCGGCAATGTCATCACTACCCCATACACCTGCATTACCGCAATCAATCCGATTCTCGCTGGCGGCCTTGAACCGCGCTATGTCGATATTGACCCCGACTTACTCTCCACTAGTGATATTCCTGCTAGTAAAATCACCAACGACACTCGTGCTATCGTAATGCAGCACACTCTTGGCATTATTGATAACAAAAATAATCTATATAATATTGCCCAAAAACGGCACCTCATCCTAATCGAAGATTCTGCACACTGCCTACTTCGTATGTCGCGCGGCACCGATGATCAGCCACTCGCCGACATTTCCGCCCACTCTTTTGGCGTCGAAAAAGTTCTTCAAGGTACTAAGTTTGGCGGTGCCATTTACGTCAATCCCAAGCTCAAAGAAAAAAATCCAAAACTCTACGAAGAAATTTGCGCCCAATTAATTAATCTCAAACAGCCAAGTTCATCGCTTAGCTTCCGCATTCGCACTTATCGCGTCCAAAATTCCGTCATTCAACGCCTACCCCGCCCCATCAAAACTCCGGTTCGCAATTTAGCAATCAAACTAAAAATGCTCGAACCTTCAGTTTATGAATACGAACAAGAGGGTCGCCAAGCCACACCGTGCACCACTAACGAATACGTCAATAACGTTATCCTCAAGCAACTCAATACACTAAGATCAAACTACGAACATCGCACTGCATGCGTCAAATATTATCNNTTATCGCGAGCACCTCAAATCAAAGAAGTTCAAAACTATTCCAGCAGCCGACCACGACGAGCCGCTCCTCGCCTACCCTATTTTATTCGAAGATACTACCTTCGCAAATTATGCCTATGACCTGCTAACGAACTCTGGCTTCTTTATACGCCGCTGGTATATGCCTCTACTCTACCCTGGCCCAAAATTCTACCAACTTTATTATTACAAGCCAGAAGAATGCCCAATCGCCGAATCAGCTTCACCGCGCGTGCTCTGTTTACCAACCGATATCCCTCTCTCTCGCGTTAAACGCATAGTTGATCTTATCGCCCCTGTGGAAAAAGCTGTGGAAAAAAATCAACCACCTGTGGAAAACAAAAATATATCACCAAACGCATAAAACACTTAAGCATCTCCGTGTTACAATAATAGCTAGTTATGGAGATGCATTTTTTACAGACCCCTGCCTGGCAGAAATTCCAGGAAGACGAAGGTCGCAAAGTTTTTCGCGAAAAATCTGAAAAATTCGAATATATGGCCATTTTGCGCCACACTAAACTCGGAAACTACCTTTTTGTCCCCTATGGCCCAGCCCTAAAAGACAAAAAAGCCCTCAAGCCAGCCCTAGAATCGCTCAAAAAACTCGCAGCTGAGCAAAATGCCATTTTTATCAGAATTGAGCCTACTCTACCCTTCACTGAGGCAGAAATGACCAAAAATGGCCTCAAAAAATCCCACCACATCGAACCACAACATACTTGGGTGCTCGATCTCACTCAGAGCGAAGAAGATATTTTAGCCGGTATGGAATCTCGTAAAGTTCGCTATTACCGCAACTACGAGAAAAAAGGCATGACTATTCGCACCAGCCACGACCCCAAAGACATGAAAATTCTCTTTAAGTTGCTCTCCGAAGTTTCCGAAAACGACAATTTTCAAACTTTTGACGAAAAATACCTCGAAAATCAGCTCAAGCACGATTTCGCTACTCTCTACATCGTAGATTACGAAGACATCCCTATCGCCGCCGCACTCATGTACGACGCTGATGATACTTGTTACTATGCCCACACCGGCGCTGATTACGAACATCGCAAATTGAACGCCGGCATAGTCTTGCTCGTCAAGATGATTATTGACGCAAAACACAACGGCCGCAAAAAATTCGATTTTTGGGGCGTCACTACTTCCGAGGACCCAAACCACCCATGGTACGGCTTCACAAAATTCAAGAAATCTTTCGGCGGCAAACTCGTCACCTATGCCGGCACCTGGGATCTCGTCATTAATCCGCTCAAATACAACGCCTATAAAATGCTCCGGCCAATCAATAAATTACGCCGCAAAATCAAAAAATAATAATTCCGCCCTACCCTGGGCGGTTTTTTGTTGCACTTAAATTGCGCGCAGCGCAAAAAATTTTTTTGACCAAAAATCAGTTATCGTAATCCGATAAATCAAATAGCGAACGCTTCCCTTCATCCTTAATTTTTTGCGCTTTTTTTAACAATTTCTTCAAACCAAGTTCGGAATTCGCCGAACCAACATGCACAGTTTTTACAACTTCACCATTCTGCTTCCAGCAAACTTGCACGCCCGTTGCCCCACTCGCCGTCTTGAATTTCCGAATAAATGCCATTACCAAAATTTTACCACAGAAAATCCACCACGTTTTTCCACAAAAAACACAATTCCCCTATTATGCTTATCCTTATATTAGCCACCTTTGACATTAGCAACCCGCTCGTGCTAAACTAAAACCACAAACCCGGTGAGATCGAGGTTTGGGTATCAAAATTTGGTGTGAAAATACTGGAAATCCCGTATTAAACAATATTTTTACGATGAATGCAAATTTCACGTGAAATTTTTGCTACAAAATGGTAAATTTTTCACGTGAATTTTTTCTGAAAATCGAACTGTCAACTGGGGTCGACACAAAACTGAGAATTCACTCAAAAGGTCAATTCAACTGTCAACTGAGGTCGCATCTAAGCTTATAAAAACAGCTAAAATATGGTATAATTTTTACAGATATCATTCGCCTCCACTAATAGGGGAGAGCAATATAAAAAAACGGGAGTAAAAAATCAATGAAGTTCAGCAAAGCCTACGAGCCGAACCAATATGAGCCTGACATCTACGCTCTTTGGGAGAAATCCGGCGCCTTTAAACCAAACGACACCAAAAAAGGCCCAGAATACACCATCGTAATGCCGCCACCAAATGCAAACGGCAATCTTCATATTGGCCATGGACTCACTATCGCACTCGAAGACATTCTCACCCGTTATCACCGCCTAAAAGGCGACGATACCTGGTATATTCCTGGCGCCGATCATGCAGGATTTGAGACCTGGGTCGTCTACGAACGCTATCTCGAAAGTCAAGGTAAAACTCGTTTCGATTACTCCCGTGACGAGCTTTACGAACAGGTATGGAACTTCGTGCATGAACAGAGGGGGAATATGGAGCTACAGCTCCGCAGTCTTGGCGCATCCTGCGATTGGGACAGTCTCACTTTTACTCTCGACAATAAAGTAGTTGACACCGTCTACAGCACATTCAAAAAAATGTGGGACGACGGCTTAGTCTATCGTGGCGAAAAACTCGTCAATTTCTGTACTAAGCATCAAACCGCATTTGCTGATATTGAAGTCACCCATAAGGATGAGAAAGGCAAACTTTGGCGCATTGCATACCCACTAGAAGAACCCACCGACGAAGTCAGTGAACTTATCGTATCCACAACGCGCCCAGAAACTCTCTTTGGTGATACGGCAGTCGCAGTAAACCCAAAAGATAAACGTTACGAAAATCTCATCGGCAAAAAGGTCAAATTACCTCTTACCAATCGGCTAATTCCAATTATCGCCGATGAACACGCCGACATGGAATACGGCACGGGTGTTGTAAAAATTACACCAGCCCACGACCCAAATGATTACGAGGTCGGCCAACGCCACAATCTACCAATGATTACCGTTATAGGCTTCGACGGCAATATGACTCCGGCCGCTGGCGACGACTACAAGGGTCTCACAACCGAAGAATGCCGCAAAAAGGTCCTACAAGACCTTATCGATCAAGACCTAAGCAGGGGAGAAGAAGAAATCACCCACTCTGTCGGCCACTGTTACAAATGCGACACTGTTATCGAGCCTCTACTAAAAGAACAGTGGTTCGTCAATCTTGAGCCCCTCGCTAAACGCGCCATTGAGGCACTAGAGGCAGGCAAAATTAAATTCCATCCAGCCAACAAGAAAAAGGTGCTCATCAACTACCTCAAGAATCTCCGCGACTGGAACATCTCCCGCCAAATTCCGTGGGGCATCCCGATTCCAGCCTTCGTCAACGTCGATGATCCAAAAGATTGGATTTATGACACCAGAGTCAACGAAGAAACCATCAAGGTCAATGGCAAGACCTACCGTCGCGACAACGATACCTTTGATACTTGGTTCAGCTCTGGTCAATGGCCATACATCACTACTAGTGACATGCCACACCATTACCCAACCTCAGTTATGGAAACTGGCGCCGACCTCTTATTCCAATGGGTAGGCCGCATGATTATGCTCGGCCTCTACATCACTGACGATATTCCATTCAAAGACGTTTATATGCACGGCATGGTGTTAGACGAAAAGGGCCAAAAGATGTCAAAGTCCAAAGGCAACGTCATCAATCCAATGGAAATCGTTAGCCAATACGGCTCCGACGCACTCCGTCTTGGCCTCATTGCTAGCCGTTCCGCCGGCGTCAACCAGGCATTCAGTACCAGCAAGGTAATTGCTAGCCGCAATTTATGCAATAAACTTTGGAATATCTCCCGTCTCATTCAGCAAATCGTCGACGAAAACCCAACCGATGATTCTACGGTCGAGCTAAAGAACTACGGCGAAAACTGGATCTGCCATCAAATTAACCAAGCGAACAGGGAAGTGCAAAAAATGCTCGATCACTATCGCTTCGCTGAAGCTGGCGACCTCCTTTATGACCTCATCTGGAACAAATATGCCGACTGGTTCCTCGAAAGCCAAAAGCTCTGGAAGAACACCAACCTTCTCAAGTCAACACTCGAGCAAATTCTTACCATGCTTCATCCGTTTGCGCCATTCGTCACCGAAACAATCTGGCAAAACTTAAGTTGGACTAACGGCATGCTCATCGTAAACGAATGGCCAAAAACCTACAAAGTAGACCAAGAGCGTGTCGCAAATTTCGAAGAGCTCATCGATATCGTAACTAACATCCGCAGTCATTTCCAGAGTCTCCCGGGCGCCAACAGCTACCCAATCGCCTTCCATGACGACGAGCTAGTTTACCGCAATCAACTCTTGATTCAACACCTCACTAAAGCACCGTGCGTCCCACAAATCGAAGGGAAAACCGCCACTGGTCTCCGACTAGCCATCCAAAATCACAACAACATTTACCTACAAATCCCAGAAGATATTCATGCCAAATATAAGGCAAATCTCGAAGACCGCATTCTAAAGCTTGGTCGCGAAATCAACACGCTTCAGGCTCGCCTCGATAATCCGCGCTATGTCGAGAAAGCCCCTGTCGAACTTGTCGAAGAATCCCGCTTGGCTCTCCACGACAAGCAAAAACTTCTCGACAATATGAAAGCCGAGCTCGAACTCGTCTAAAGCCCTAAACCGCCCCGCTTCCATGGGGGCGGTTTTTTTGACCCCTCAACACCTTAGCCATTATTGACAAAAAGAGCTATCTATGATATAATGTTAAAGATACTATCCCACTCGAGAAAGTATCTGAAAGGGGGTGTTACTATGAGTGGAAAAATGTATTGCATGATTCCGGTTAAGGATCGTCCGTACGAATGGGCCAGAAGAGAAATGGAGGAACATTTTCCTAATCCCGACAAGTTCCATATCACAGAGCTTGACCAGAGAGTCGAAAAGCCTAACGTACACGTGTCCATCTTCCACAGAGGGGAAGACGAACCCACGATCTGGCGCGTTTACTGGGCGGATACCGATTCCGTCAAATACAGTATCCTGACGAATTACCGTCAGTTGAAACTGCGCCATCCGGAGCTGGTAAAACAGCTCGAACGAAACGGTAGGTATGCGTATGAGCGTATGATCGAAAATCAAAAAGGCAAGATTGTCTACAAGGCACTTCAGCCTTTCACTACAGTCGCAATATCCTAGCGTTTACATAGCCTCGCCGGCGGCGGGGCTTTTTCCTACCACTTGACAAAACGCTTAAGTTTTGCTATATTAGGCTCAATTGGGTATCACAAAAACAAACACTTAACAACTAAGGAGAAGACATATAATGTCAGAAACCATAGCAAATACAAATGAACTGCCACAGGAAGAAATTGACCAGCTTACCCAGCACTGGGACGATCTAGCCGAAGAAATGGACTGGCTCGAAGAGCAGGCCGAAAAAGCTAAAGAAAAAGGCGATGAAGCTACCCTTCAAAAAATCGGTAAATATATTTCCCAAAACCAAGAATGGATGCAACGCATTCTTGACAAAGTCGCCCCAGACGAAGAAGACGAAGGCACGCCAATAACTGCCGAAGAAACCACTGGACCAGCCGAACAAGCACAGTCTAAGCGTTATGTACGTCGTTTCGAAAACCCAGATGGCACTGTCGTAACGATAGAAGCCGATACCGAAGAAGAGCTCCGGGATAAGATTCGTGAACAAAACGAAGCCAACCGTGAAGCCTTCTCCCGCTACTAGTTCAAAGAAAACGTTAAAAAAATACCCCGTAAGGGGTATTTTTTATTAAAACGCTAATTTATCGCGAATCTCCTCAAACTCTTCATCTTTTAGCTGAAGAGTTTTTCCATATTCCCAAGTTTCATCAATTGGCGTTAAGTGTACATGCGCATGCGGCACATCCGTACCCACTACTTTCATTACTGTACGACGACCAGTTACCTCTTCCATATGTTTTGCAATCTTCTTTACACTCGCCCATAGAGCAGACCAATCCTCATCAGATAAATCATAAATACGATCAACCTCTACCTTCGGTACAACCAAAGTATGACCTTTAACTTCGGGATTTATATCAAGAAATGCATAAGTCTTCTCATCTTCGTATATCTTATACGATGGAATTTCCCCTGCAATAATTTGACTAAATATACTCGCCATGATGTTTTTACTCCTTTATATCTGTCAACCTCTATATTCTTATTATACCGAAAAGCCAGCATCATTAAACCAGCACAAAAAACACTTATGCTATTATTGAGTCAATGAATAACGACCCCACTCAGCCGGTTACAACACAGTCACCAGAATCGACCCCACAAGAACCATCAGTTCAGCCAGCCGAGCAAAACATCCAATCAGACTTTCCGGACCCCATTGCCATGGCCGCCCAATCTCCGCAAACTCAAGTTGCACCAATTACTAGCGCGCAGGCCAATCGAGCTATCAACAAAATCGACAGCGCAGAGCATGACCAAAAAAATATCAGGAAACTTGTTATCTTCGGCCCAATTATCGCCGTAGCTGTTCTCGCGATCGGCATACCTTTAATCTATTTTCCGCTCAACGAAGATTTAACCTGCCAAAAAGTCGAAACTAACCCCGAGTACACTATTACTCACGATATTAAAGTCGAATTTAGCAATTTTCAGGCCGCAATCGTCGTCCAAGAAAATACTCTCCATTTTAATAATCACAAGTTCACGAGTAGCGAATATTCCATGTTAAAAAAATACTATAGCGGCGACGATTATGATGATGCTCAGCTCACCAAAGTAGATGACAGCACCGTAAAAATCACTTTCAGAAACAAACGCTACACCGGGCAAGTTGGCAAAACGCGCCCTGAGGCCAAAACGTATATCGAAGAGAGTGGCTTTACCTGTAAATAGCCCACACATCAAACACGCTAAAATATTAATAAGCTTATGTTTACGAAACTCCGTAAATTTATCCTGATTTTCTTGTTTGGTCTACTTTTAATCTCATCATTTTCAGCCCCCACCTTTGCCGCCGAGCAAAACACCAGTGGCTATGAGGCCTGCGAGTATGTTCTTGAGGGTGGTAGCGTGCCGCCTGGCATGTGCGATTATGAGAAGAATGAGGAAGATGCCTACACCACAGTCGGCAAAGTCTTAGATACCATCTACCTTTGGATTGGCATTATTGCTGTTATCTTCATCGTAATTGGTGGCGTGAACTACACCACCTCACAAGGAGATCCGAATAAAACCAAGAAAGCTAAGACGACCATTCTTTATGCCATAATTGGCCTAATTGTCTCGTTGTTAGCATTTGGCATTACTAGCTTTGTATTGAACGCGCTCGAGGGCAAAACCGAAGGCGGTGGTGGCGGCGGTGGTGGCGGCGTCGTTGCCGATGCTGAAGTTGAAGCCATTACAGTTACTGCACCCAGTACCGAGATTAAAGAAGGTGAATCTATGCAACTGAAGGTAGAATTTACGCCAGCCAATGTTGCCAATACTGCCTTAGCTTACACCTCGTCAAATCCATCCGTCGCTACAGTTGGCCTAACTGGCAATGTTACGGCCAAATCCCCTGGCACCACTACCATCACCGTCAAGTCTCGCAACGGTAAGACCGCAACAATAGAGTTGACGATCAAAGCAATCGTAAGGGTTGAAAGTATCACGGTCTCGAAGTCCGAGCTCGAGTTAAAGATTGGCGATTCTGAAACCATTACGGCAACTATCAACCCAGCAGACGCCGAAGACAAGAGATTAACGTGGAGCAGTTCCAATAAATCCGTAGCAACAGTCGACAAGAATAGCGGCAAAATAACCGCCAAGGCGACGGGGAAGGCCACCATTACCGTGACTAGTACGAATGGCAAGAAAGCCACCGTCGCAGTTAAGGTCGCAAATCCAAAGGTCACTGTCTTGTGGGTAGGAAATAGTAAAACCTATGTGCATGATATCGATCAAAAATTCGTCGCAATTATGAAGAATATGGGCTACGAGGTCGAATCGACTCGTGTTTCCGCTGGCGGCTCTACCCTTTTGGAAAATTACAATTCGCGTGGCGGAAACATCAAGAAAAAATATGATTACGTTTTCCTACAAGAGCAAACCGACACCTCTCTTGATGAGGGCACTTTCTACAGCGGGGCCGTAGCAATCGCTAGGGCGGTCAAAGAAAAAAATAGCAACGTTAAAGTCTACGTCCGCAAAACTTGGTACCTGAATGACTCCGGCAGTTCGACAATCTCTTCCGTTAATACTATCGCTTCGAATGTATCGAGAAGAATTGCCAGCGATGCGGGCGTATGGTCAAGCACCATCAATGACGGTAATGCTATTTATGCGGCACAATCGAAGGGCTATACCGTGTTCGGCGACGACAGGCATCAAAATAACTTAGGCGCCTACCTTGTCGCAGCATGTGTCGCCACTAAGGCATTCGGCATTGACGCCACAAAGATTACGACTGACGCTGGCACAGGCTTGGGCGATGGCACTCTAAGAAATATCCGCACTATTGCCAAAGACGAATGTAAATAATTATTTCTTGATTAAAAGATGATAATGCCAAGAGTTTAGAGTCTTACCATCCTTTTCATAAAAATCTTCTAGTTGATAAACTAGCTCGATTTTGAAGTCT
Source organism: Candidatus Saccharibacteria bacterium UBA2834 (assembly GCA_002351365.1). Taxonomy (GTDB): domain Bacteria; phylum Patescibacteriota; class Saccharimonadia; order Saccharimonadales; family Saccharimonadaceae; genus UBA2834. Next base: position 2,541 of record DEGE01000001.1, on the reverse strand, counting down.
TTAAATAATTCCTGGATTAAATCATAGTCTGCATAAAAATGCGGGATACCATTTTCTGGTCCGTCCTCAATGCGAATTTTGGTGTTTTCGTCGACGACTGGCCAATCTTGCTTGAATCCCCAAGTTTCTTTTGAACCAAGCGTTAAGTAGCATTCACCCTCCGGGCGCAATACACGCTTTAGCTCCTCCACGATTTGACGCATCCCCGCAGTATCGGTATGGGAAATAACATTGCGACAAAGAATACAATCAAAAGATGCATCTGGATATGGCAACTCAAGCATGTCGCCAACTTTAAGGGCAATATCAAGTTTTTCGGCTTTTGCGTATTCGGCGGTACGCCTAATCGACTCTTCGCTCAGATCAAAGCCTGCAGTATTGAAACCCGCCTTAGCAAATTGAATTGTGTGGCGCCCGAGGCCGCAGCCTAAATCAAGAAAGTCTTTTTTGCACTGTTTCTGCCAACGATCGATCAGATAATATGACTCGATGCTCGGCTCGAGCCAAGTCTGCTCTTGTTTATTCTTAACAATTTTCCAATCCCAAGCTTTTGATTCTACCATAAGCTAATTATACTTCGAGAACCTAAAATGTTATGATATTACTGAAGTGATTCAGAAGTTTTTTATAGTATTAATTGTTTCTATGCTCCCGCTGATTGAATTAAGGGGAGCGATTCCGATTGCGGCCGGAATGGATTTGCCAGAAATACCGTCGTTGATTATTGCGATGATTGGCAATTTAATTCCGATGCCATTCGTTTTTCTGTTCGCACAAGATTTATTAAAACGTGGTGCCGAGTGCAAAATTACCTGGCTTAAGAAATTCTGCGATTTTTGCATTAATAAAGGCGAAAAAGGCGGCAAAAAGTTGCAGGAGAAATCCGACAAAGGCATCTATTATGCGCTACTCTTCTTTGTTGGCATTCCAATTCCTGGCACGGGCGCCTGGACTGGCACTCTAGCAGCTAGCTTCCTTGGTCTGGATTTTAAAAAATCAATGATTGCTGTGGCGAGTGGCACCTTGATGGCGGGCCTGATTATGCTTGCTGTTTCGTTTGGTGTTTTTAATTTGTTTTCCTAACGATAAATCAGTACACAGATACCAAGTCACGAGTGATCCAATAAAGTTGCCAACAATACAAATAATTAGCGTCCAGCTAAAAGTCTGCGCGATACCAAGAGTAATTACATTCGCAATACAGTGTTGAAAGCCGCAAAAGATAAAAAGCGGCACGCCTAGCAAAATACCAAGCTTTGAATCTTTACGATAAATAGCGACCGCGAGATACATAATGACGCCGCAAAGAATCGAACGAACAAGGAAGCTCCAAGACATATCCCAGCTTGCGACTTTTTCGCTTGCGGCCGCAACTATACCGGCATCACAGATACTGAACAACAGGCCAAATAAATAACCGGCAACGAGGTTGACTAATAATATCAAAAGTAAATGAAGCGGCTTGATTTTGTCCTCAATTAAAAAGCCGCATTTTCCCGTAAATAAGTTGGCACCAAGTACACAAACGCCGAGCAGTCCGAAGCTAAATAAGAATGGACCAAGCGGCTGCCCAAGTTTCAATAAAACATAGTCGCCAAGACCGATTAATAGAGCGGCCGCAATAGATTTGCGTACAAGGGAAAAATAATCGAATTTTGTTTGCTTTGAACGGGGCATTTTTTATTCCTGTGAGACGATTTCGCCATTCTTGAGATGTAGAATGCGCTGGTTTTTAGAGCCACGGAACTTGAGTGTCAAGTCGCGCTGCGACATAATAAACGGCCCATCAATAAGTGCGTCAAGCTCGCAGACAAAATCCCAGACTGGGCCTTCGTGTGGCAAGTGATCGTAAATTAGGCCAGTGAACGACCAGACATTCCAACCAAGTTCTTCTTTACAAAACTTTGCTATCTCTAAACATGCTTTAGCTTGCAACAATGGCTCGCCACCACAAAATGTTAGGCCACTCTGTCCTTTAAGCTTGCGAAGTTCGTCTTTGACTTTATCAATCTTGACCAAAGCGCCAACGCCTTCTTCTTCGGTCCAAGTTTCAGGATTTTGACAACCTGGACAATGCTGGCGGCAGCCTTGCGTCCATATTACGGCGCGCAAGCCTGGCCCATTCACGATATTGTCATGTTCCAGGTCGCCCGACAGACGGATGTAGCCATCGGGCACATCCATCTGTGGATTGCAAAGTTTATTAGTGTGCGTGGTTTTCATTAAGCCTTGCCGAGAGCAGCTTTTTGGGCGGCTTTCTTGCCTTCACGCTTAACTTTAGTATCGACATCGTATTGGCCGACGGAAACATTATGTTTAACGCGAGCAGCCTCTTCAGCCTTCTTGCCATCATTCCAGCGCTCGAGTGAACCTACGAGATAACCGGTGATGCGGCGGAGACGTTCAAATCCGACTTCACCATCCATTTCGTGGCGACCACAGCTTGGACAAACATCGCCCTCAATAATGCCAGAAAAGCCACAAACAGGATCACGATCAACTGGGTGATTAACGGAACCATAGCCAATACCCGCCTCTTTC
>DEGE01000030.1:47826-64261 GCA_002351365.1 Candidatus Saccharibacteria bacterium UBA2834 | reverse complement strand
CCGGTTCTGGTTCAGGCTCTGGCGCAGGAGCAGGAGCTGGAGCTGGAGCTGGTTCGAGTTCTGGTTCAGGCTCAAAATCTACGGCACCATGTTGAATTTCAAGCGCGGTCGGATCGACCGGTTCTGGTTCAGGCTCTGGCGCAGGAGCAGGAGCTGGAGCTGGAGCTGGTTCTGGGGCGAGCTCAGGTTCGGGAACGACGATCTGCTCTTCTGGCTTTTCGGTCGTAATAGGCTGAACTTCACCTTCATTTGGGACTTCGAAACTAGACGCGTCTTCTTCCGGTTTTGCTTCCGTTGAGGCATCAACAACGTCAGTAGTGAGAATGTCAACTGGAATACTCGAAGAAATAAGTTGCTGATCGGCGCCGGCTGCCATTAAGCGGCTAGCAACCGCCATCGTCTCGGCGCTTGTATGTTCATTAGAGAAGCGGTTCGTGGCAGCAACGATACCGGCCAACAAAGCTGTGGCAATAGATTTGTCAAAGATAGACTTTTCTTTTGGAATCGTCAATTGGTCAACGAGATTACAAATCATCTCAGAAACAGAAGAGGCTTTTGGATCTCCCCACTCAAGGTCACCAAACCGGCCTGGCTCACCGGCGTGGATGTTAATCGAGCTGGCATCATGCATGATGCGACCGTATTCAGTCAAGGCGCCATCAAGATCGGAGGCACTCTCGACATTTAGCGCAATTACGAGGTCAACATTATAATCGCCATGACTAAACTCCATATCACTTTCATCAATGGTGGTCTTATATGGCGTAATGAACACCTTGACGTAGTCGCCCTCGATTTTATAGCGGAGATGGTCGGCTTTATCTTTATCTAGCGCAATAATAAAATCCTGGAGACTATTCGTATTCGTTTCGAAGGTTTTCTCTGGCTCCAAGAATTCAATCGCATTAGGAACAGCGCCCGAGAAGATAGCGGTTGCATGCTTGCCGAGCTTATCGAGAATAAATGTTAGACCAAGTGCAGCAGAAAGCTCATCGACGCTCGGATCCTTCGATAGAGCTACTAAGACATTGTCACAGGAATCAATCCTTTCGGCGACCTGTGAAATGACATCTACACTCTTTTTTACTGGTTTTGTATCTGCCATATTTTTGTTTTTTTCTGTTTATTTTTTGACCTTATATAGTTGTAGATTAGCATAAGTTTTTCGAGATTGCAAGAGTTAAAACATCTCTACTCTTTACACTGAGCAAGTTTTACTGTATAATCTGTAATTAATCGAAATAATAATTTTTAAGGAAACAGAGTAAAAGAATGCCGATTATTAAATCTGCGAAGAAGGCTGCGCGCCAGTCCATCAAACGCAAAAACAAGAACGAGGCAATCAAGAAAATGATTCGCAACGCTCTTAAAGATTTCCGCAAGAACCCAACTGCCGAGAAGATGGCAATTGTTCAAAGCGAATATGACAAAGCCGCCAAGAAAGGCTTGATTAAGAAAAATCCCGCTAGCCGCCGTAAAGCTAATCTCGTGAAGATCGCTAAGGCTGCAAACGTAAAGACCGAGAAAAAGGTAGCTGCCAAAAAAGCTACTCCAGCAAAGAAAGCCGAAACGCCAAAGAAGGCCGCTGCAAAGAAGCCAGCCACAAAGGCTACGGCCGCTAAGAAGGCTACCGCAACCAAGAAGCCAGCCGCCAAAAAGACTACAACCAAAAAGGCTGCTGAAAAATAGAAATAAGCATCTAAAAAATCTCCCGTTACGCGGGGGATTTTTTGTTTTCTCAAGCAACTAGCCGACAATCGTGTCGTGCGTAGACGACTCAACTAGCTCGCCATAAGTCATCGGCACTGGATTGCCGCGCACTTTAAGGACTTTAAATGTCTCAACTAAATCATCGTACGCCGCAATTGTGTCATCCTCTTCGCTGAGGTCTGACTCGATTTTAGAGTAATAACCTGGCAAATTATCGATTTTATCAATAGTAATTTTGATACTATTGCCCATATTCAATTCCTGACGATGGCGGCTGACTTCATATTTCATTTCGAAGCCCAATTGGTGTAAGATATGTGCCGCCTCAGTATAGTCCTTGACCGGCGTCAANNCGACAATATCAAGCTTCTTATCTTCGTAGTGACGGCGCAACACTAAGGCGTAGGTGGCTTCTTTCTCTGGGTTTTTAACTATTGTACGCAAAGATAACCGCGGCATTGACTTGTCTCGGTTAAAATTACGCGGCACAAAAATACGATCGTGTTGCCAATATGGTTCACTGAATTCAAGGTTAATCTCGCCGAGCGTGGCAATAAAGTCGGACCGACTATTTAATTTCATTTTAACGATTGATCGTTTCATAGAGTTGCTCCTTTGCGTGCTTTGTTTGCCCACTCGTCTGCTAATTCGTTACCGTCTGTGCCAACGTGTCCGCGCGTCCAAGTTAGTTTTACTTCCGGCTTTGCTAGGTAGGCCGCATAAAGTTCCTGAACTAACTCGAGATTCTTAATTGCGCCACTTTTCTTAGTCCAGCCATTCGCCTTCCAGCCTGGCGCCCATTTAGTTACCACATTTACCCAAAATTCACTATCGGTAAGGATTTCATCACCGGCCGCCGCTAGCCCATAGGCCGCAATTAAAGCTTTCGCCTCCATGCGAATATTAGTTGAATCCGCTTCCCTGCCAAGAGCTACTGGATTGCCATCGCATATTACAGCATAACCGCCTGGCCCCGGATTAGGATTTGCACTGCCGTCAGTATAGAATGTAGCCATATTAATTTCAGTATAGCACAAGATATGAACTTGCATTTTCTGGCGTTTTGTGATATAATGAATATGATACACATTTCTGCTCGTGTCGACCCCAATCCCTGGGGTTAATTATTCGAAAGGAGGGGCTTTGAAATGAGTATTGTTCTTGTTATCGGTTGCTGCATCGCGATTGTACTCGCGATTATCCTTTTCAGCTACGGCAGGAAGAAAGAGAAGCCCGCGCTGACAACCACTGGATTCGTGGTAGCCATCGCGCTCGCCGCCATTATGACTTTATCGGTTCTGATGCCGACCAAAGTCTCCACTTATGAGGTGGTATATGTGGGCGAGTCGACGCTGACCATCATGGACGAGGAAACCGGCCGCACGAAAGTCGTGAATCTTGACGATACGGCCCATACGGGCAGTTTCACCAAGAACGGCCACGCCTATGTGGTGGAAGGTGGAATCCTTCAGGATATCAAGTATATCGCACCGCAGTAACATCCCTTTTTCCGCAGGGTCACCAAACCAGTTTTCGGACTGGGGCGGTGGCCCTTTTAACATATCTTTTAAGGGGTGTGCTAAAATATAGTCATGCCCGCGTGGCGGAATTGGTAGACGCGCTAGCTTCAGGTGCTAGTGTACCTAGTATGTGCTGGTTCGAGTCCAGTCGCGGGCACCACTTAAGAGCTTGTTCGATTTGATTCGAACTTTTTTATTATGAGGTCACAAATGGATTTGAACAATGAAGCTAGAGCTAACAAGAAACTTTATCTGATTGGCGGAGTGATGGGAACAGGCAAAACCGCAACTTGTCGTATCCTTAACAAGAAATTACCAAACTCTGTATTTCTGGATGGCGACTGGTGCTGGTATTCCGACCCGCTCATAGCTACTACTGAAACCAAAAAGATCGTGATCGACAATATTACGCACGCCCTGAATAATTTTATAAATTGTAGTGCTTACGATAATATTATCTTCTGCTGGATACTAAATAAGCAGGGCGCAATTGATGCTATTAAATCGAGGCTTAATCTTGAAAATTGCCAGCTCTGCCCTATTTCGCTAGTTTGTAGTCCGGAAGCACTAAAGCAGCGCATCGCAAAAGATATTAAAATCGGCAAGCGCGACGCAGATGCGCTCGCCAGAAGCCTCGCCTTGTTGCCGGAATACGACGAACTAGACACAATTAAAATCGATACTTCTAATCTTGATATTAATAATGTCGTTGACGCAATTAGCAGGTATTAATCTGCATCATAAAAAATCCCCCGCCGACCGCGGGAGATTTTTTGTTTTTTAGAAGTTACCGTTTGAGTTTGGACTTGGCTTGTAGTAATCGGCGCAGCTGTGCGCGACACCTTTATCTTTATACCAACAGTTGCTGGTAGCCCAATAGTTCTTGAAGATTTCACCCTCGCCAGTTCCGCTACCATAAACACTAAGGCCATATTTGACAAATGGATAGCTAACATCCTGTAACTCAATACGAGCTTCGACGCGACGGAAGAGGTCATTAGCGCGGCCTGTTGCATCAACCATAGACTGGACGCCAACAAACTTAACTACTTTACAACCCGAATCATCACATTGGAGTAATTGAATACGGAAGGAAGTGTCTGGTTTACCATAGAAGGATGAAAGCGTCAGGAAACGTGTAGCGTTATTAGTTGTGCCAAACTTCGTATGCGGCACATCGATTTCGGCCCTGCACGAGTAGAGGTCGCCTTTATCCGCCATTTGAGTGCTATCGTGGCACCAAACATCGTAGGGGCTATTAATGGCATTTCGACCGGAAGTGTAATCGCTGAAGCTGGACATCACTGAGCCGCCAAAACCGTTCGACGTGTTGCTCGTAATGTGGTTTTCAGGCAATGTATCGCCACCTTTGATTGGGCGGAGCACGAGTGTGCCGCGATCGGTGTAGACCTCGTCACCATAGATGTTAGGCGTATCGAAATCGTAATAACGGAAAGTTTCATCTGTCTGAATAATACCTACGCGAATTGGCGGCGCAATGGTGGCAGACTGACCGAAGTTGCGCCACTTCCCCTCCGTGCCGCCCATGGCAGTTTTGGAAGTCGTGAAAGTGCGACTATCGGTCATCGAACTATATACCGACGTATAGTTGGCCAAATCACGCACTGTGCGGTTGTCTTCTTCGCTGTACCATTCAATGCGGATACGGTTGAATTCACCGTTTGAACCAGCATCATTGTAAGCACTGCCAACACCAGTGCGGAGAGGAATAATTTTTACATCAGATGTCTCGGTAAGGGTGCCGAGATAATCATCAGATGCGAGAGAGAGCTTAACGCAGGTGTAGGCCATATCAATGCTTTCAGCAAGCGCCCTAGAATCATTGCGCCCGCCGGTATTTTGGCTTTGGATGAGGGTTTCGTGTTCGCCGGATTGACGACCGTTGTTGCTACCGACAAGGTCACAGTCATCACTGGAACCGGCAGTATTGATTTTATCGATAATACTCTGACATTTACCACCAGAGAGGCGTTCCTCGTTCGACATGCACGTGTTATATTTCAGCAATAATACTTTCGCATCTTCTACACCTGCTAAAGCCGCATCATAGGCGGATTGGGACAAGTCATAGTTTGTTGAACTAATGATGTCTTGCATCATAATGCTGACGAAACCAATCGTGACAATACCGATCAGCAAACAGAAGAATACGACCGTGTAGATTGCCGCCGCACCTTCCTTCGTTTGTGTTTGATATTTCATATTACCTCTCTCTTCCATTTTTTATTATTTTACCCTCTCTTATTCGAATTGCCACCCGATCGCATTGAAAAATCGAATTTATTTACTGCGCAATATTCGAAATCGTAACTGGAGTAATCCGTGTCGGCTAGATCTTCCGTGCCGGTACCTCGGCAGAAATCGCCATCACTCATAATATTAACATCACCTCGTACCGTCGCTAGAATGAACGAAATGCTGACGAAGCTCTGTTTTGTTACAGTGCTTTGAATAATAGGATGTACCGTTAGGTCATAGATTGCTAAGTTTGATTCATCGCTATTTACTAGCTCTACGACAGGTTCGTCCGAGCTACTCATATCGATAGTATATGAATCACCGGCATATGTTCTAGTGTTCGGGTTACTCGTAGCACCACCATCAGAGGATAACCACTTATTTTCACAGACACTGTGGTTGGGATCAAAGACGCGGGCTAGCTTATATTGCTTCGTTTCGGTACCACTGCCAGTTGGTTTTTTGGCTTTAATCAAAATACCTTTGTTATTGCCCTCTTTTAACGGAATTGGCGAATTCCAGATATAAGTGTAATCGCTCACGCAGAAGGCGCCGGCAATCTGCTTCTGGTCGGCAGCACTATTAGAGGCGCCAACATTCCATTCGCGGAAGTATTTGCTCATATTATCGATAATTTCTTTATTAACTAAGTAACCATCGTGGTTTGTATCGATATCATATAAGTAATCGGCGGAGTTAATTTTACGTTGCATATCCTCGACAATCTGCTGCCCAGTCGAATTGATTGCGCGCAAAGCTAAGCTCTTTTGATAAATATGAGTCATTTGGATAATTAAGTTGGCAACCGATAATACAATCACGCCAAGGAACATGGTTGCGAGCGTTGTCTCAATAATCGTAAAGCCTTTTTTGGTGGTTTTGCGTTTCATTATTCAATCACCTCCGGATTATAGAGTCGTACAATTGTCGTCAACGTAGATGGTGCATCAAGCCCAACCGCTTGCCAACAAGTGCGAATATAAAAGTCGAAGAATTCAAAGTTATTTGTCGAACGGATGATATTCGTATTATCGCCACCCACGGCTACCACCCAAACACCTTCTAGCCACTGTAGCTTTCGGTAGATTTGTGTTTCGGCCAATGCTGTTTCAGTATTGTCAGTCATCGATATGCCACCCAAAACCGTATCGTCAATGTAACCGAGTTTTAGAGTGGAATAGATACCGCGTGGGTAAACTTTAGCTGGGCGCAAGATGTATTCGTTGCCGTTTTTAGCGGCGCGGTCAATTAGAATTAGCGGTAAAAGATCGCGCGTATAGTCATGCGCTGGATCTGGTTCGGCATTCGGCGGCTTGTTTAGGCCAGTACTTGGCTCCAATAGTCGCGTATTAATAGCGAAGGCTTGTTTATTGGCGCCGTTGCGGGCAGAACCGCCCATCTGTTTGTCGTAGGCGTCATTGCAAGTCTTGATGTTTTGATTATTGATGTCATAGTCTTCGCTCTTGAAGTGTCCGCCATTCGCCGCAATAGTGTAAGTGTTAACGATTTTGCGCCAGAGGGCAGAATATTGCTGTTTCGCTTCTTGATGCTCGCGTTCTGCGACGTAATTATTCTGAATAAAGCGAATCGCTTCGGCCTGTGCATCTATTTCATTGCGCGCCATTGTAATCTCTAATGAACGTTCGGCTTGTTCCATACCGACGTTCATTGTATGGATTGCCATTACGGCAAGCGTGGCGAAAATTGCCAATGCGATGATTACTTCAACGAGCGTGTCGCCATGTTTAACTTTTGAAGTTTTCATTACTGACATTCATTTCCTCCTCTTACGCCATCGCTGTCCATATCTACCAACTCAACGGCAGAAGAGTTGTGGCCATCAGCAACAATCCGTATCATGCGGCGTTTCCCAAACGTAGCCAAAGCATCATCCGATTTAATGCAGAGCTTGACTTCTTTATTCGCCTGGAAGCTATTAACTGCGCCGCTATTATTCTGGCTATTAGATAGACCGTCTTTTACGGTAGCCTTCAATACGCCGCCTTGCGTATTAGAGCAAAGTCCTGGGGCTATAGCGGTATAATCAAACGGCTCGTAAGCGCTGGCTCTGCCAGAATAGTCCATCACGTAAGTGTGAATTGCGCCGGTGCGCGGTGAGCGCACAATAAGAAAGGTAACCTTAGCCGGGACGTCTTTCTCGGTAGTCTCTATTGATGCATCCCATCGATAGGTTTCATCGTTTAGAAGATTGGTTACTGTGCAGGTTGAATTGTCTTTATTGTAGACGTCCGTTAGATGCAGTGCATGAAAGAGTTGCAAATCATTCATGGTTTTAATTTCTTCGTCTGGATCCTTGCCGGCCGCTATAAGTGAATCGCGGTAAGCATTATACTCAGTGCCGATAAGGTTTGCGGTCTGCATGCGTTTACCGCCATCGAGACCCAGCGTTACGACTACGCCATAAACACTACATTTGCTGCGACCACGACCAATCATATTGGATCCGTCGTTATAGGTGCCAATAACTCCACTGATACTGTCGCAGACTTCATCTTCAGTCCGTTGTTCTATCTGAACACGACTGACATATTCGTACTGTTGCCGCAATAAAGCCGCAGTGGTTTCTATAACGTCACGATAGCGCTGCCTAGCAATGGTCGAGCTAACACCAATTAAAGCACCAACCAAAACAAGACCACTAACTGCTAGCGAAAGCATGACCTCAATAATAGTGAAGCCAGAAGCGCGACGCGCACCACCTCTTTTTGTCATATTCTTATTATACATTAGCATTTTAATTTTTGTCTAATCACTCTCGACCTTTTTTCGTCGAGAGTGATTTTGATTCTAATACCTGGTCGGAAGCTCTTTCGAGTAGGTCATTACAGCTTGCGAGTAGCGCTGAGACTGGCTATAACTCCAGAGATAAACTGCTGGGCTAACCGAGAAGATTTCTGCACCTTGTGCATTTTCGCTTCTCCACCAAGCGGCCGTATTAGCTTCGTACCGACCATAAGATACCTTACCGCCACCGTAAGTACGATTGAGATAGACTTTCTTTGCAATGACTGGACCAGTGACAGTGAGCTGAGTATTACAGTTATTAACGCTTACCGCTACGCCAGCGCCTGGATAGCAAGTATCAATTTCGTCAGCAATCAACCATGCATCGATATGAGTTACCTCAGGTGAGATGTAGATTTTCTTGGCGATAAAGATACGTTGCGAGAGTTCATTGATGTTTGTATATGGTGTGTTTTCCTTGATTTTGTCTAGGGGACCACTGAGCGTACCATAATATGTATTTTGCCTAATATAGATTGCATCCTCGGCTTCAGTTACCCATGCGTTTGACTTGTGCGAACTGTTAGATTTCAACCAAAAATCACTTGGATACGAATCGGTTGCCGCACTGCCCCTTACCTTAGTATAGTTCGTACCGTTGTCTAGGCAGTTGAAGGTTGGATTACCATGTCCACCATCGTATGGAGTATATGTACCAGTACTCTCGTTATAGATACAGCTACCATACGACTGCAATACATTGATTCGGCCAGATTCACCGTAGACCACGCCATTGTTGATGGTGTAACGAGTCTTAATCTGTTTTGCAATGTTCTCTGGATCGCTGGCTAGGAGTTTGTTAACGCCAAGCTTACCGAGGTAACGACCTTCGCCGCTACAATGGCTGTTCGAAAAGGTCATGGATGAGACGTAGCAATATTTGTTGGCGTCGTTGTTTTCGCGAATGCCACCCCAGAGTGAAGCGCCGGAGCCCATGCCTAGAATGCCCGTTGTAGTATCATTGGCCGAGATTAGCGCAAATTCTGACCATGAGCCATAGCTATAGACATCGTTTGTGCCATAAAGTTTACGGTGCGATGTTGCGGTGTTGATTTTTTGCTCAGCATAGGCGTCATTTTGCTTAACCTGAATATTTGGACGTTTTGCAACAGTCGAACAGGTTGGCTCGGAAATCTTCCACATGCGTCCATTCTGATTTTCAAATGCGTCAATAGCGGCAGATTCTTGGCTGGCGTCCGTAATGTCATTCTGCGTGTTGTGGCTATCCGATGGCCAAACTGCAGCGACTGTACAGATTTTTGTACCAATCGGAACGTCTTCAGCAACCGTTAAACTAGTTGATGGCAGCGCTACGACATTATCATCGCCTGTACCATTTCCGTCATAAGTACCCTCGCCTGATTTCAATTGTTGACAGTTATAAGGACTACCATTGCCCCAGCCAGACCGGCCATTACAATAGTCGGCCAGATTGATTGTGCCACTACCAGTAAAGTATCCATTATTCTTAATTGTAACGTCGCCAGCTGCGGTACCGTTAGCAATATAGTAGGAGACTACCTGATATTTGCTTGGTTTGGTTTTAGTCGAGTAGGCAGTACTGCCATTTACTGGCGTATTAGTGCGTTTTTCAATCTTTATGCTTGGTTCAATCGTGAAAGTACTCGTACCAGGAAGAATGTATGGCGTGCTATTAGAGGTGGTTTCTGGTTTAGTGCGGTAGTTGTATGGAATATAGACGGTAGCTTTAGCTGTAGCATTTCTACTACCGTTATGTGTACGATTTACCGAATTACCATCAACCCACAAGTCAGTCCAAGTCAATTGTTGATAGAAAGATGAGCCTAGGTGACTGTCAGTAATATTATATTTCGTAGAGTAATTGCTACTGCTCGGAGAGGCTGTATTTTTGCTATAGGTATGAGTACCGAAGATATCCGTACCGGCGTGCGCATAACCATTGATACTACTATTATTCCAACTACTCGGGTTTAGATTATCCATGTAAGTATTACTGGTAGCGGTAATGCCATAAGAGATGCTCTTACCGAGATCATAGTACTGATTAGACATTTCGGCGCCTTCGCACATCTCTTCCTTGAAGTGGATTTTATTGCTTGGACGTGCCCATACGACGATTTCGCTGTTACCAGTATCTTTCAGACCCGTATCGAGCCAAGTACCGCTGTTCTTCTGCGCCTGAATACGTCCTTTATTTTTACCAGAGTGAACGCCCAATTCTACATTGTCGGAACAGGCAGCCTTAGGGCGATGGACGGAAACACAATACCACGCAGTCGTGCTATTCGTATTGCCATTTGTGGCATCTAATGTCGAAGCATAGGTTAAGCGTTGGCAGTAGGTTTTAGTCTCGTCAGGAAGCAGCGTGCCAGTAAACGATTCGGTGGCATAAGTTACAACAGCATTCCAACCACTGTTTTCGCCTAAATCATTATATGTTCCACTCCTAGCGGTGCCGCGCGGGCTAACGTCATAACCGCGACTATTCTTTCCATATATTTCAGTAGACCAAGGCACATTAACGGTGCCGTTCGCCGAGTCATCGCCACGACTAATCTCGTGTTGGAAACTAATTGTGAATGAGCTGCCAGAAATTTCAGTAGTTGAGCCGTTGGCCTTTGCCACATTATCCACTTTCGCGAGCACGCGACCATTCATCGATGTACTGATTGGACGATAAACATTTAGTTTAAATTCGCCTGGCGTTTTTTGGTCTCGAGAGCCGCTTGTGTCAGCTTCATGGTTGTAATAGAGTTGTTGTTTAAAGGTTTTTGTTTCGCCAGGATTAATATAACCAGAAGATTGGTTGCCGCTCATATAAACCTTACTTGAGCCGCCTTTGTTTAAAGATACGCTGCCATTTCTATATGGCCAGTTACCCGTCACACTCCAAGCAGTAGAAATTGCCTGATCGGCACCATTGTTCTCACGGGAGATAGTGTGGTCAAAACGGATATTCGCCGTATTACCATATATCGTCGTAGTGGAGTTATTAGATTTTTCGGTATTATTCACATAGCCTTTAGTGGAACCATTAAAGTACGTTTTTGCCATAGTTGGGCTCCAGCAGAACCAACTAAGCCCATTTGGGTATCTATTCCAAATATTCCTGGCGCCGCTAGCCGCTAGCCACTCTTCATAGCGTGGATAAACCGTACTCTCGTAGTCAAAGTGTGACAAATGTGCGACCTGGGTGCCATTCTTCTTTAATACGTGTGAGGCAGATCTTGGCAAATTATAATCCTGATAATAGCGACCGTCACTTAAAGCATCGACGCGCCCAGGATTACCAATACTGCCGTAGCCCCAAATTACGTTTTCAGTCGTGCCATTTGCGGTTGTGTCCACATATTTAATATCCGTGTAGCCATAATGATAAAAGCCGCCATACTGTATACAATCTGACGAAATAGTCCTATCACCACCTTCACCACCAGTACCGGACCCGGCCCTGATATCCAGATTCCCGGCATTTGTAGAATCATAAACGAAATAAGCAAAGGCCGCGCCGGCGTACTCGCACGTAGAGGTTTCCGAGCTCGACCACATACCGCGTTTAAAGGTGCTCGCGGAACATTTGCTTACCGAACCGCCACCGCCTTGTTCGGCAAAGGTAGCACTGCCACTTAATGCTAATAGCGTGGCTATTGTGCCGGCTGTAATAATTTTTATTGAATTTCTATTTTTTCTCATTGCATACCGCCCGATCTCTTAACATATTCCTCAACATCTTTATTGTATTGCGAGGCTTTTTCACGATATTCCGCACTCTTTTCATTATCGCCTTTGAGTGAATAGATTGCGGCTAGTTTAGAATAGACAATTTGTAATTCCGCATCATTGCTGGCTAGCTTTTCCATTTCTAGAAGATAGCGGATTGCGTCATCGTAATGCCCTTCTTGTTGCCCCGCCGCAATTGCCATGGCGTTGTAATAATCGAATTTTAGATGGTTATCGTCGGTACTAGCCACTTGCTCTTCCCCCCATTGCATTGCGTCGTCAAATGATTTGCTCTCATCATCGGCAATTTTATTAATTTCTTCCGCAAACTCTTGGGAATTCATAGCACTACGATTCCAAGATTCGTGGTTTTCTTTCTGCTCTTCGGTCAGAGGCGGATTAAGAATAAAGTAAATTCCTATGCCAACGGCGATTACGAGGACTGCGGCAATAACTACTATTATTCTATTTTTATTGCGCTTCAGAAATTCGGCGCGCTTCTTTTTGCTGTCAGCCTTTTGTTTTTCACGCTGTTTTTGAGCTGCATCTTTCTTTTCGGCAGCTTCTTTGGCTTTTTGCTCGCGGATAAGTTCGTCCTTTTGCTGTTGCATGCGACGAATAACTTCTTTCTTACGCTCTTCAGCACCCTCAACGCGAACGAAGTAATCGGTTTTCTCTTTTTTACCGATTTCGTGCGAATCAAAAACTAGTTCTTTATCTGATTTTTGCTCGACCTGCTTATTTTTCACCTCACCATTAGAGTCGGCATTATTTGTGCTCATACGAATATTTTAGCATAAGCACAAATAATATTACTAATTTTAATAGCGAGTCGGCAATTCGCGCTGGAAAGTAGTAATTGCCTGTGAGTAGCGTTGCGTTTGAGCATAGCCCCAAAGGTAAGTGGCTGGGCTGAGCTGGAAAATTTCGGCTGGCTGAGAGTTATTCATGACGCCACCAGTTCCACCGTATGTACGATTAAGAGATAGAGTTTTAGCGATCACTGGACCAGTGACAGTTAATTGCGAATCGCAATTAGAGATACTGACTTTCGCGCCGCCACCAGGATAACACGTATCAATATTATTCTTAGCTACCAGCCAAGCATCAAGATGCGTTACGTCTGGCGAAACCTTAATATCATCCGCAATGAAGATGACTTGTGGGATTTCTGTAATATCTCCATAGGTGGTATTTTCGAGTTCTGAAGTGTTACCGTAGCGGAAGTTTTGATTAATATACAGCGTGCCGTTAACCTGAATTATGTACGTATTGCTACTGTGGTAGCCGTCCGTGGAAGTCCAGAGTTCTACATAGGTAGTATAACGACGCCCCCAGATATCGGAAACTGTGCGAGTGCCGTTTTCGGTCTTTGCTGTACCACTAATCTTCGTGTAATATGCTCCGTTGCTTAAGCAGCTAAAGCTTGGGGTACCGCTGACGCCACGTGGCACATAGCGACCAGTTGTCTCGTCATATTCGCACGCCCCCTCGAGCTTTAATTCGTAGGCGTTCGACTCATTCGTGCCACCACTCGTAGCCGATGTAGATGTTGAGGTATAGCGCGTTAGGATTTGGTTATAGATATTGCCTGGGTCGCTAGCGAGGTTGGTGTTTACTGGCAAGTTGCCAACTTCCTTTGATTCTGTGCATTTGCTATTCGCAAAGCTCATTAATGAATAGTAGCAAGCTCGTACGGATGGCTCGGCGGTTGCGCCCCATGCAGATGCGCCGGA
Source organism: Candidatus Saccharibacteria bacterium UBA2834 (assembly GCA_002351365.1). Classification (GTDB taxonomy): domain Bacteria; phylum Patescibacteriota; class Saccharimonadia; order Saccharimonadales; family Saccharimonadaceae; genus UBA2834. Next base: position 50,529 of record DEGE01000030.1, on the reverse strand, counting down.
CGCCATACCATTAATTAAGCCACCAGAGCTCAAGTCGAAGTCCGCCCATGAGCCATATAGCTTATCATCGCGTTTTGAAATATAGGTATTTACTTTCTGCTCAGCATAAGCACCGGTTGCGCGCACTTGGAAGTTAGGCTTCTTTGCTACGTTAAAGCAGCTAGGCTGGGAGAGATGCCATTGGTTGCCGGTTTCAGTTAACGCCGCAGATTGGTCGCTGCCGTTAGTTAGTGTCGTAGTTNNTTGCGCCAACCACGCAGATTTTAGTACCAATCTCTTCCGTATCAGAAATCGACACCGAATAACCGCCCTTTGAGGTTGAGCTTTCACCAGCCGTACGATCCGAATTGCCGCCACCACTCACTGCGGCAACCTGCTGGCAATCATATGCTCGAGCAGCTGAAGAAATTATGGAGTTACATAGAGACCCAAAGCTGGTTGTACCATTGGCGTCAGCATAATATTCACTAGCCAATGTAACCGAACTCGAAGCAATATTTTTGCTGACTTTAAAAGAGATTAACTGATACTTTGTCTTCTTTGAGCGGGTTGCGTATTCCGAAGAGCCATTAACTTTAGGGTTCGCGCGTTTATTAATTGAATATGTCAATGAAATGTCACCCGCTACGGTACCAGCAAGGCCATAGACACGATTCACGTCGGTATAAAGCGAGGTCGTGTAGTTGTATGGCGTATAGACCGTGGCTGTTGCCGTATTGCTCCATGAGGCGTTATGCGTGCCATCAGCATTGCCACCCGACATCCAGAGATCCGTCCAAGTAAGTCTCTGATAGAATGAAGTGCCTAGATGACTATTCGTAATAGTATAATTCGAAGACGCCGGTGATTGCGTCGTAGCGCTATATGAATTACCTGCAAATATGCCTTTGCCTGCATTTGCATAACCCTGTAACGACGAGTTGTTCCAGCTAGAAGTACCAAGATCACTCATATATCCGCTTGTCGCATCGATGATATAAGTGATACCAATATTGCGCCCAAAGTATTGATTACTCAACTCCGCGCCTTCACACATCTCTTCTTTGAAAATTACCTTATCGTTCGGTTTTGTCCAAGCTTCAACAGTCGCATTATGGGAATTAAGGGTGAAGTCGGATGGTTCGGTTGGCGACGAAATAGCCCAACTTGTTCCATTATTCTTCGTTACGCTGATTGAGCCGTAGTTTTTGCCAGATTCAACGCCATACTCAATATTACCGGGACATTTGGCGTCTTTGCGACGAACTTTAACACAAGCGGTCGTGTTGTCATCTGTATTACCGTTCGTAGCGTCCACGATTGCATCATAATAAAGCGTTTGACAGAAAGTCTTAGTTTCCCCCGGCAACAGATTGACCGTAAATGTTTCATCTGTGTATGCAATTACAGTTTGAGAGCTACCTTTATTAAGGTAATTCGTATATGTCTCAGTTCGGGCAGTACCTCTTGGCGACGTATCGACGCCGCGCGCATCTTTGCCGGAAACTGCAGTGTGATATTTCGTGCGAGCAGTGCCTCCAGCTTCATCTTTTACCGTACTAGATCTATTTTCGCGCTTAATAGCGTGCTGAAAACTAATCGTAGCCGTCGAAGTCGAGACCTCGACAGGCGTTGAGCCATCATTCACTGTGTCGCCGACTTTGCCAGTTACTGAGCCCGTGAACGTAGCGCGTTTACGAGAAATAGTTCTTGAGACTTCGGTTGTATTGCTCTGAGTGCGTTTCGTTTGACCGCCTTCAAACACGACACTACTATCGTAAGTCATATACTGTTTGAAAGTTTTACTTTCTCCTGGCTCGAGTGTGCCTGTAATTGTATTGTTCTTCACTTCGGTATAGGAACTGTTCGTAAGGCTCCACGTGCCAGAGCCAGTAGCGCCTCCCCCCGTTACCGTGGTAGACCAATTGCTGCCAGGATTATAATCAGATGGTTCAGCACTATTCTTTTTTAATTTATGGCGGAAAGTAATACTATACGCGCCGCCATTTGATGAGAGGTCACCATTGCTGCCCTCAACCGTGCTAGTACCACCATATGTTGCGGTTTTCTTTGTCATATAATCACCGTAACAAAATGCGAAAATATCAGGAAAACCCTTAGAGCCAGATTGATTATAGATTTTAGTGTCGTATGTTGTGCCATTTACATAGCTGTAGGCAACCTTGAAGTCCTCATATACATCTGCCTTGGTCCCAAACTTAGTGGCCTTATACATATTATGCCAGGAGTTACTATACCATTTATAGCGCCAATCGCCAGTAACGCCGCCAGAAGGAATCCTATATGGCGCCCATTCGGGAACTTGCCCCCAGCTGATGGTTTGCCAGTGCCCCCATTTATTTGCCGACGTCTCATATGAATGATACCAGTCGGTATAGCCTTTCAGGCCGTGATCGGGGCCACCATTACTGCCTTTTGCGCCCGGCTCCAGAAAGTAACTTTTATCCATCCAGCTTGCGCTAAGTCCCTGAGCATTAATACCCAAGTGCCAAAAACCAGCCTCGTCGCCTTCGGTGGTAGCACATGTGCCAGGAATTGTTACTGATCCACCCCCAGCAACGTCATTGAATGAAAAGCTTTTACCCTTAGAACTTTCGCCACCAACGTATTTATAAAAGATCCAAGAAACGCCAGCGCAGTCTATACGGTAAGTGTAGTCCGACCCGGAGCATCCCCAACCATCCCCACCGCCACCGCCGCCGG
>DEGE01000030.1:29685-47815 GCA_002351365.1 Candidatus Saccharibacteria bacterium UBA2834 | reverse complement strand
CGCGGGAACCGCCGACGCCGCCGGAACTAATCCAGCCGTAAGAATCCGCAAATACAATTTGCGGGGTAATTGCAAAAAGTAAAGCAATAACCGCAACCATAATAATAGATTTAGCAGAAAATATTTTTCGCACATTATTCATCGCTTCGTTCCTCGTTTGGTGTTGCGCCGCCATCGTCAATATGAATAATCACATCGCGATTCGCGTTGTGCTCAATTGATTTAGCCTCAGAATAATTAAACTCATCCGTATCTTTTTCATAAAATGAGCTAATGGCGCTGTAATAGTCTACAAGTGCGGCTTCCGAACAATTGCTTAAAAATTCCTCTTCATATTTAAGCATGCTATCGGCAGCTAAACTAGAATTGCCTTCAACTTCGTAAACTAGACGACCATACTGAATGGACAAATATAGCTTTTCGTCGCTATTAGCATTGTCCATTTTTTCTTCTATTGAGCCTTTCGCCTCGCTATATGATGCCTCATCTCGGCCACCCCCATCAAGTATACGGTCAGCTTCGTCCTTTGCTTCCTGCGAAGACTCATAGTCTTGTTGTCTTTCATCATGAGACTTTTGTTCTTTCTTAACTTCAATTGCCGGCGCAATAACGTCACGCCATAAAAGTGGTCCACCAATTGCCAAAACTAAAACAAATACGGCAACCAAAATAGTGACAATTTTCTTTTTTCCGGCCCAGAACGTATCGGCAATCTTCTTCCGACGCGTTTGACGCCTAACGCTACTCTTGGCTTTTCGTTCAGTGCGCGCGGTTTGCCTTTTTAGCTCTTCTTCTTTATGAATTAGTTCAGCCTTCTGTTTTTCCATGTCGCGGATAAGCGCTTTTTTGCGCTCTTCGGCGCCTTCGACCTTCACAAAAAGCTTACCGGTATCGGCCTCTTTGATATCCTTGGCGTGAAATTTAATATCTTTTTCGTCAATAGGAATACCATCTATGGCGACAGTCTCTTTCGCCTTACGCCGCGCTTCCTCTTCGGAAAGTTGCGGCTCCGCCACGACCTCGTCGGCCGCGCTCTTAATATTTGGCGAATTGATTCTCTTTTTCGCCACCTCTTTATTTTCACCACCCGTAGGTTTTGCGTCATTTGCGCTCATAACATTATTTTAGCATAAGCAGCAAGACGATTTAGCAAAAATACTTTATTTAGCGTATTCAATTGCGCGAGTTTCGCGGATTACATTCACTTTAATGACGCCAGGATATTGCATTGTGGCTTCGATCTTATCAGCAATATCGCGCGCCAATTTCAATGCCGAAAGATCATCAATTTGTTTTGGCTCGACGATTACGCGTATTTCGCGTCCGGCGGAAATTGCATATGCCTTATCGATACCAGGAAAGCTGGTCGCCACGTTTTCGAGCGCTTTCATACGCTCTGCAAAGTTTTCAGCAGAAACATTGCGAGCGCCTGGGCGTGCAGCCGATATCGCATCAACGATTTTCACGATAATTGCTTCTGGTGTAGTAGGCTCAACATCGTCATGATGTGCGGCTATAGCGTGGACAACTTGATCTTCCATGCCATATTTTTTAGCTAGCTCAGCACCAATCTCGGCATGTTTGCCTTCGATCTTGTGAGTTACGGCTTTGCCCATATCATGGAGTAAAGTAGCAGTTTTTGCGACTCTTACGTCGGCGCCAATTTCTTCGGCGATCATGCCGGCAATATGAGCCATTTCAATGGAATGCAATAATACGTTTTGACCATAGCTAGTGCGGAACTTTAGTTCACCGAGTAGGTGTAAAATTTCGCTAGGAATACCAACGACGCCTACTTCGCGCGCAGCATCTTCACCAGCGCGAACAACTTCTTTTTCAATTTCGCGTTCGGCTTTTGCTACAGCATCTTCAATGCTGGATGGATTAATGCGACCATCTTTCATGAGGCGCTCAAGCGCATAACGGGCAACTTGGCGACGGATTGGGTCGAAACTACTGAGAACAACCATGCCCGGCGTGTCGTCTACTAAAACATCGACGCCTGTGGCATACTGAAGAGCTTGAATATTGCGCCCCTCTTTACCAATGATGCGACCCTTCATGTCGTCATCTGGTAATTTTAGGCTCGTCACTGTACGGTCGGCAGTCACCTCGGACGACATGCGCTCCATGGCAGTTAACAGCATAGCCTCGGCGGTTTCATCGATATGATCGTTGTAGGCTTTTTGTTCTTTTACGATTAGCCCCTTCAAGTCTTCGCGGATATCTTTTTCGGTCATCGCCATTAGCTTCTCTTTGGCGTCAGCCTTAGTCAGGCCAGCAATCTTTTCGAGCTTTTCCTGCGCTTTTGTGCGGATACCGCGAATTTCGTCTTTAAGTTCCTCGATCTCAGTTTCTTGTTTGCGCAAATTTTCTGAGCGCTTGTCGATTTGATCGAGCTTTTTATCAAGTGTCAGTTCGCGCTCAATTAAACGATCCTCGTTCTTTTTCCATTCTTTGCGGCGTTCGTTTTCTTCTTTTTGCGCACGCGATTGAGTATCGGAAGCCTCTTTCTTTGCACTCAAAACAATTTCCGATGCTTCATGTTTTGCTTTACGAATTAGCTCGTCGGCTTTATCTTTACCGCCATTTTCATTGCGCTTGTTATAGGCATAAAAACCACCAACGCCAGCTCCGGCGCCAAGCACCAAGGCGATTACAATTGGAATAAAATCCATCTCCCTTCTTTCCTATGCACAAAACTCAAATTATCAAGAAAAGGTGCATATCAATCATTAAAATCAGTAAAAATTTAAATCCCCCTGAGTATAGTATAACAGAAGGATTATTTTTTCGGTGGCGTAATATTTGCTTCACGGCCATATTCTGGTATAGCCAGCTCAAGTCTTTCGCCCCTTTGGTTATAAATTGGGATTTTTAGTTGGTCACCAAGGGCGTTTATGACTGTCGCGCCAATTCTAAGCCCAGTAAAACTACCTGGACCAACAAAATAATGAAGTTCCGTCAAATCATGCCAATCGGCTTGGTTTTCAACTAGTTTTTCATGAATAAACTTATGTAAATCACGCGCTAGCGAACGGCCAGACTCCCACTCATAGTGTCTATCGTCCAGCTCTAGGATGGTTTTTGGCGATGAGCAATCTAGATATAATTTCATTTTTCAATTATTTCCCGTGTGTTTTCGTCGATATACTTTATTTCAATGATTTTGCGCTCTTCCGGCAAAATCCCCCTAATACTCTCGCCCCACTCAACGACTGTAATTGTATTGTCGTCCGCAATAGACTCATTTAAATCTTCCGACATTAAACCAGGTTCGTCCAGGCGATAAAAATCATAATGAGCTAAAATACATTTTTCACCCTGATAGAGTTTTGAGATAGTAAAAGATGGTGAAGTTACGGTTGATTTGACGCCCAACCCCTTCGCTAAACCGCGCGTAAAAGTGGTTTTACCAGCACCAACATCGCCAAGCAACTCAATCACGATTGGAGCATGCAAAGATTCAGCAAATCGCTCGCCATATTCAATCATCTGTTGCTCCGACTGCACTAACATAAAAATATTTTACCATAATCTTGAGTTTTTTCCAGGCCGTAACGCGGACGATAATCATACTTTGTGCGCCATTTAAGCAACAATCATATGCCAACAATTGGAACATACAGAAATAGATAGAGTCACTGATTATTCTCTATCTGGATCGTCGCCCACGGTATCTGCGCAACATAGTTGATAACCGATATCTGCAATTGGAGAATTTTATCTAAGCACATTACAATTGGTGCGAAATTGCAGCCAATAGCAAGAAATAACGCCAGCGCCATCGTTGGTGCAATTAATGGCGTAATTATTAAATTCGACAAAATGCCCAGTAATGGGATTGAGCCGAAATTATATATACTTAAAGGCAAACAGCTCAGCTGCGCCGAAATCGACACGAGTACCATAGTTGCAATATAGCTCGGACGATGATTTGGATAAAAATACTTCTCTAGTGGTGGAAGCAACAATAAAATGCCTGCATATGAAGCGAATGATAATTGCCAACCAAGACTCAAAAACTTCTCTGGAAATAATCCAGCGCTCAGCGCCGCCACATATGCCAATAGGCGGGCGGGGTGCATCTGCCGACCGAAGTATCAGAACACTAAACTACAACAAGTAGCTAGGCCAGCACGCAATAAACTGGCACTAAAACCCGACACTAAAACGAAGCAAACAATTAACAATATCGATCCAACTACAATTGCAAAACGCGAAACAAACTTAAGGTACTTTTTCGCAAAGTTTGTGATTATGGAAAGCGCAAACCCAGATGCAACTACCACATGCGCCAGGCCCGCCGCCCGCAAAGCCTGAGTCAATTCTTCGGGCATACCGCTCTTTTCGCCCAATAAAAAACCTAAAGCCAGTGCTGCTCGGTCAGGGTCGGTGATTTGCTCGCGCAAATTATTTGATAAGCCCTGCCGCATGTTAAGAAATAAATCTGGCGGGTTAGGCTTGCTGATAGATATGATTTCTGGATGTCAAAGGTATAAATCATAATAGCCAAAACCATCCAAGGCTTTGCCTTTCAGAGTAAGCTTATCCGACTTTTCGAACCGCCCTGCAGTATCGCCCAACTTAACGTATACTTGACTATTTTGCATTTTTGTGCTATAATTAAGATATACGTGGTCAAGCGAAAAGCTGACCTCTTTTTCTTGGATTTTGGGATCATTCGCAACAATGCCAGTTATCGTAATAGTCTGTCCAGCGAATGATTGTACATAGTTACGTGAAGCAACTATGCCAGACATCGACATTAAACCAAACAATGCGCCCGCAAGGCCAGAAAAAAATATTCGTCCATATCTAGAAACAAAAAACGATAAAACCAAAAGGCAAGCTGCGATTATTCATATTGCCCAATACGATAAAAAGTCCCCATTTAGGACGCTTGTCATTACCGAGCTAGCAGTAAAGGTTAATGCGAAAGTCAATGGAATGGCTGATGAGTGTATTCTTTGCCGCATACCAATAAAATATCGTCAATTATTCATTTCAAAAAGCACAAGCGTGAACCGTCCCTAACCGAGGCCTCATGCTATAATTTAATGGTGAAAAAAATTAAACCTTTTATTAGTAAAAATATCGTACGAGTGCTCTTTTATGCGGCTGTCGCGATTTTGCTGACCATTTTCTTGGAATATCGCTATTACATCCATAACTGGGAATATACGTGGCGCTTCGTGTTCGGCAGTCCGTTAGCATTTTTGTTTAACGCATATTTAATGATGCTTGGCGTTTTTGCGGCATGGGCTATCTTTCGTCGACCAGGCACCGTGATTGGCGCAATGTGGACTTTTATCACGATATTAACCTATATACATATTAATAAATACAATTCACGCGGCACGCCAGTTTTGCCAGAAGATTTTCAGCTTGCGAGCCAAGCATCGTCGCTCTCAAAATTCGTCAGCGTTAGCTCAATTGCTCGTTTGGTTGTTGCGATTTTACTGTTCTGGGTCTTGATGCATTTTTTGAATCGCTTCCTAAAACAGCGTTCAGAAATAATTTACGGCAAGGAGGCTATAGAAAAATCTTGGTTCCGACGACATATTATTACTGAACGTTTCGCCGTATTACTGATTTCTGTATTGCTGATGATTGTATGCACTGATTTCGTGCGACACAACGATGGTCAACGCTATACGGATACTTTCCTTGGCACGACCCTGATTGCCTGGAACCAGAATCGCAATTATAGCGACAATGGTTTTATTTTAGGCTTTTTGTATAACTTACAAAAATTACAACTCGATGAGCCAAATGATTACAGTGACGAAGAGATAAAAGAAATAAAGGCCCATTATACCGCAATTGCCGAACAGGCAAATACCGACCGCATAGACATGGCGGACGAAAATGTCAGCTTTGTGGTAATTCTAAACGAGTCGTTCTTTGATCCTAGTGTTGAATTCCAGGGACTGAAATTCGAGGATTACTATCATCATGAGGGTGGCGACGTAACGCCAGTTTTACACGAACTACAGAAAAAATATCCGAGCGGCAAGATGTATAGCCTCGATTATGGTGGCGGTACAGCCAATATTGAGTTTGAATCACTAACGGGTCTGACGAACTATTGGGTTGACACCGTGCCCTATACTGCCCTGATTCCGAAAGCTGGAGAAATTCCGTCAATAGCATCAATGTTAACTGCGAAGGATTATGTTTCTACCGCCATTCACCCATACAATAACGGCATGTATAAGCGCAACATTGCATTAGCTAATGAAGGTTTCCATAGCTTCATTAGTGACACAGAGATGAAACACCAAGAACATGATGGCAAGTCCGAATACATTAACGACCGCTCAGCCTATCAAGAAACTTATGACATTCTAGATTCGACGGACAAGAACCAAGTTCTAGCATTAATCACGATGCAAAATCATACACCATACAATGCCGATACTTATGAGGAGTTGAATTTTACGATTACTAACGACGATCTCAGCGACGAGCGAAAATCGCAAATCGCGACTTACTACCAAAGCCTCCATACCTCCGACCAATATTTAGGAGAATTCATCAATAAACTTGAGGGGCTAGATAAAAAGGTCGTAGTGCTATTTTATGGCGACCATGCAGCGGGCCTATTTGATATTACAAACGATAGCAAAAGCAATGCCGAACGCGATTTATCTCGCATAACGCCATACTTTGTTTACGCCAACTTCGACTACAAATACACCAGTTTGCACTTGCCGACCACTACGCCAAACTGCATGGTCAATACTGCGCTCAATGTTTTTAATTTCCAAAAGGACGAACTATATTATCTACTTGATGACGTCTGCAAAGAGGAACCGATTCTGACCTCAACCTACCTGGAAGATAAAGCACTTTCCGATTCTAAGGTGCTCGAAAATTATAAGCTCGTAACCTACGACATTCTAAGTGGCAAGAAAAACTGGATGAGCAATTAGTTACTCATCCAGTAAAACATATTAGGCTTTTGGGAACAGCGGCTCAGCCGGAGGCATGATTTGCTCAGCCGTAAAGATTCCGGCAATCTTTTCGGCCGTATCTGGAATAAAGAGCGACATTTTGNNTTTTGTCGCAGAGGCCAAGCAAGTCGCTCGATAATTTTGTAAGAACTTGGCGGGCGGCGTCTGGGTCAGTCTTCGCAAGCGCCCAAGGTTTTTCTTCGTCGATGCGCTTGTTTAGATTTTGAATTTCTTTCCAGACTAACTCAAAAGCATTATTAAATTCGTATTTTTCCATTAATTCGTCGAAGCCGTCGATTTCAAGATTAGAGCGCTCGAGCCCTGCAATTTCATTCTTCTTGCAGAGAGTCGTTAAGCGTTGCACTAAATTGCCTAAATCATTGGCGAGTTCATTGTATGACGCTTCATATTTATCCCACGTAAAATCAGAATCTTCCGTAGTAGAAGCATGGCGTAAGAAATAGTAACGGAATGGAGTTAGGCCGTGCTTATCGAGAATCTCAACTGGGTCTATTACATTGCCGATAGATTTCGACATTTTTTCGCCGTTTGCCGTAATGAAGCCATGCGCCAAAAGATTCTTTGGCAACGGTAGGCCAAGTCCGAGCAGGATCGCTGGCCAAATACCAGCATGGAAGCGCAAAATATCCTTGCCGACAATCTGCGTATGTGCGGGCCACGTGCCTGAAATATCCTTATCTGGGTAGCCGAGCACTGTTATATAATTTGCCAACGCATCAATCCAGACATACATAACCTGAGATTCGTCGCCAGGCACAGCAACACCCCATTCGACCTGATTCTTCGGTCGAGAAATTGAAACATCTGGCATATCCTTAAGGAGATTGAGAAATTCTTTTTTACGAAAAGTAGGTGTAATTTTTAGCTCATCAGACTCAATAGCTTGACGAATTTGATCTTTAAAATCAGAAATTCGTAAATAATAGTTTTCTTCGCTGAGCTTAACGTATGGCTTTTTATGATCCGGACAAACGCCGTTATTTTCGTCATGCTCTTTGTCGGTAACAAAATTTTCGCAACCTTCACAATACCAACCCTCATATTTGTCTTTGTAGATATGATCGGATAGTTTGGTCCAAATTTTTTGACAGCGTTTTTCGTGATCTGGATTAGTCGTACGAACAAAATCCGTATATTCAACACCAAGCGAATGAATAAAGTCTTGGAATTTGGCGGCATTCTGATCAACAAATTCTTGCGTTGGTATACCCTGCTCAGCTGCCTTTTTAAAAATCTTGCTACCATGTTCATCAGTGCCAGCCTGCAAGCGCACGGTTTTGCCGCACATTATCATATATCGACGCAGCACGTCCGCAAGAAGATAGTCCATAGCATGTCCAAGGTGCGGATTACCGTTGACATATGGAATTGCTGTAGTGATATATGTTTCTTTCATAAAAAACATTATAACACCTTAAAAAGCTAGCGTTTGATAGATTATACAAAAGATGTTTTAGAGTGACATGATGATAATAATTGCAATAATGATAATTGCAAAAATGCCGACACCGCCAAGAGCCATAAAGAGTGGCTTATTGCTCTTTTTGGCGCCAGGCGCAGTAACAACATTAGCGGCGACTGCTGGCGGTTCGTTTGATTCAGCAGATGGCGTCTCATTAGTTAAATCGCCATCGACGAAACCGGCGGTCTCTTCGCCTTTAGGCGCGCTACTATCACTAGTAGCTGCGTTATCAATCGGATCAGTGGTATTTGTAAAATCAACTGGGGCAGATGAAGCATCTGTTGTGGCATCCCCACCATTGGCCAAACTCATGTTTGGATTATCAGCCATCTGTTGCTGAAGTTCGGCGTCGCTGGTAGGCACATTATCGAGACTAATGTCGTTAACGTCGAAAGTATTTTGGATATTGTTACCCTCATTGGCGGTAGCGGCGACTGCTTCATTAATTGCATCCATATCAAGAACTGGCTCGGCCGCAACTGCTTCGGCTGNNGGCGTCAGTAGTAGATTCAAGTTCAGGCTCTGGAGCTGCCCCTGCAGCATCTTGGTTTGGGTTTAAGTTTGGATCATTTGGCGCCATTAGTTATCTCCAGTTGAGTTTAATATAATACCAGTTATGTTTATTTTAAATTGATTTGAGATTTTTTTCAAGTTCACACCAGTCTTCAATGCTTAAATCAGCCGGACGTGCATCGATTGAAATATTTTGTGCTTCAAATAATTGCGCAATTTTATCTTTCGGCAAATGGGTAGTTACTGCCAAATTGGTAACTAGTTTCTTGCGCGGTGCTGTAAAACCTAATTTGATGAGCGATATTGTTCGCTCGGTAGCTAATGGTTTGGCTAATGGCTCGAAGACAACTACTTGACTGTCAACCTTTGGTGGCGGAGTGAAAAATTCACGCTTAACGACTGGTCCAGCGGTAACCTTAGCGTAAATTTGAGCCGACAAGCCCAGCACCGAGTAGTCTCCAGGACCGGCAACTAATCGCTCGGCCACTTCTTTCTGCATTAGTAAAACAATTTTTACAGGCGAATGCTCAGCGTGCAGGAATTTTTGAATGATTGGCGACGTAATATAGTATGGAATGTTACCTGCAACAACGTATTTTTCTGGCAGGTTCAGCGATTCGAGATCTAAAGATAAAATATCTTGGTTTATGACCGTTAAGTCTTTACCCGGAAATGATTTGGGTAAATTAGCCGCAAGACGCTCGTCGATTTCAATCGCGGTCACTTTATCAAAAAATTGAAAAAGCGCCGAAGTTAGCGTGCCAAGACCGGGGCCAATTTCCACTACATCAGAAACGCCGTCGACGCTTGCTAAATCAGCGATATCAAGTAAAATGTCCCGGTTTTTTAGCCAGTTTTGGCCGAGAGACTTCTTATTTTGTAATGCCATTTTTTACCAACAATTATGACTCGTCCAGAACTGATAGGCTCCAGCCCAGCTGCCATAACGACCATTAGCATAGCTCGAAGCCGAACGAAGCTGACAGACTGGATCGCTTTGCCAATTTGGACAGTCACTCTGCAAGCGACCAAGACTGGTTTGGTACAGGCCATAATAGCGTCCGTTCGATGCAGTCGTGCGCCAGCCAGACTCGTGCGAAATGATAAAGTTCACGTAGCCATAATCGGAGGCTGAAATGCCGGCTGCCGCCATCCAATCTTCATGTGAACCGGCCGGCAAATTAATCTTCATACCGACAGTCACCTGTTGCTCTACCGGTTCAGTGATAACAACTTCCGAAATAAAGGTGCGAGAAAGAATCTGCCCATCATGCATCTCAACATCATACACTACGCTCTTTTTGCCCGGTACGCCCACCTGTGTCACATTGCGTGTACCGTAGTCTAGAGAATAGTCGGTAGTAACGCGTTCGGTGAATGGAATATCTTCCTCGATTGTTATCGTATGCTTGCCTTGGAAATAGACCGAAAGCGCTAAACCATCGACCACTTTCGTGTCACCAGGTAGCGACACCCAGTTAATTTCTGGGTTATTGTCGATATCCTGTTCCTGCAAGAAATCATTAACGGTTTTTGCCTGAGTGCGAATCGTCGTATGCTGGCCGTTGAAATCTAAACAGATGGTCTTTGCGCGTACGACTTGATAAACCGTCGTCATGCCAGTCTCAAGAAATTTATCATATGGGAGTAGCTTTACTACATCAGCCGCCAACAGCTCAATGCCAGCATCCGCAGCAATAGTCTCAGGATCATTTGATGGAGTAGAAATAATCGTCTCGACTAATCCATCTCGTACCACAACCTGGCGCGCTCGATAGATATTAATATTAAACTCGTTTGCATTAATTTCTTCATCAAGCCCTGGTTCAACTTTGTCGCCATCATTAACAGAAATCTCGGCGCGATCAAGCAATTCGCGAACGGTTTTAGCGTCACTACGCAAGATAGTACGTTGCTCATTGTCGTAAATAGTCACAAAATGCTGCTCCGTTTCTTCCTCGGAGCTTGATTGGTCGGAAGTGGCGCGCGCGTTTAACGCTTGTTGTTTTAGGCAAATGCCAAAAAACAAAAAGACGATCACTAGACCAAGAATAAATAACGGGAGATTTTCTCTCGTTTTACGTATTCTCATACACCCATATTTTACCATAGAAGCTCTTTGTGAGCAATTTTAACAGAGGTGGGGCTATTGTTATTGGATGTGATAGTTGTGTTTTCCCGCAACTAAAAAGTGCGTTTTATCGATACTGTATTTCTTCCCGCTAGAATACTTTTTTATTTCCCGCAAGCATCTTTCCGCCTGTGGCAAAGTCACCGTACAACCATTTCGGCGCAAGAAAAACCGCAACAATTCAATATTCTCCGGTGCTTGGGTTTGGTCAAGCAACTCGCGCGGCATTATCTTCCCTCCCCCCACTAACTGCAATAAAAGGTCTTCTATTTCCGCCTTTAGATCGACTTGGCGACGATAAAGGTTCAATAATTGCTCTTTTTGCGCAGCACTTAACTGTTTTGAAACTGTTTGACGGATACGATTACGCAGATAATGCTCGTCATTATTGGTCTGATCGAGTCGAAAGCGCAGCTTATGTTGAGCAGCATACCGATAAACATCGCTTTTCGTCAACATTTGCATGGGGCGAAAAATCTCCTGATTACCAAATGGAGCCAAACCGCGCCAACCAGTACCACGCAAACAATTAATAATAATCGACTCAATACAATCGTCAGCGTGGTGCGCCGTAACAATCTCGGCGTTGTGCTCCAATGCTAAACGCCTCAAAAAATCATAGCGCCTGCGTCGCGCCAACTCTTCAGAGCATTGCGCCCCTAACGCAGCTCTTTCCGAAACGAAGCGGAATCCATAACGATGCGCTAATTTCTCCACGAAAGCACAATCATCGTCCGCACTTGGGCGGATGCCATGATTATAGTGTGCCACTATGGTGTCTTTTGGCCAGTCAAACATATCCAGCAATACAACAGAGTCAATACCGCCCGAAACGGCCAAAATATATCGGTTCATGTGGTACAATTATTCCATATAAGGAGGCGAAAAGAAAATGTTAATGGTTGGTTCGAGATTGATTGGAATGCCAGTTTTAAGTCTGCATATCGGCGGACAAACTGCCTCCGTAAAACGCCCTATCATTGATCCAGAAAACCTCAATATTATCGCCTTTGAACTTGAGGGGCCATTACTTTCCGATCCAGAAATCGGCAGCTATTTAATGGCAGAAGACGTCCGCGAAATCAGTATGCAAGGAATCGTGGTCGATTCGGCCGACCGTTTTGTTAACCCGGAAGACGTGATTCGCCTCAATAATGTCTTGGAATTAAATTTCGATCTAATTAATCTAAAGGTTGTTTCACACGAGGGTCGTAGCGAAAAGAAAATCGGCAGAATCGAAGATTACACTGTAGATTCGGCCACTTTGACAATTTTCCAGATTATCGTGCAACGCCCATTCATGCAATCATTAAAAGACGCCCAGCTAACAATAAACCGGTCTCAAATTACCGAAATTGATGACTACAAAGTCACAATTATGCACGATAAACAAAAAGTATCCGTGCCGCAAAAGAAAACCGCCAAAGAAGAGGCGGAAGAATTCGTGCCAAACTTCACGAACCCATTTCGTAAGCCGGATTATTCGCCCGTCGAAGATGACATTGACGATAATTGATCTAAAACATCTGAATAGCTAAAACCCTGCCGCACTAAATATTGGATAAATTTCTGTTGGTCTGGATAACGTGCGGCTTTTTTGGCGATGATTTTCTGTAGCTCGCCTATGTCGTCCCGGTCGCTATCAGATAGCGCCTCATCAATAATGCTCGCGGATACGCCTTTTTGTTGCAACTCCTGACGCAACTTTTTAAGGCTGCTACCCTTTCTGGCGTTGTGATTTTCGACCCAAAATGCAGCGAACTTCGCATCGTCAATATACCCACGCTCCATTAAGCGGTCCAAAACAAGTGGCACTAATGTAGCGTCGTAACCCTCTTTAACCTTGGTTTGATATTCTCCCGTTTTGCGGTTTTTGACTCTTATTTTACGGCTCAAAGTCTTCCGTTTGAGATAATCGCGTATCTCTTTAGAGGAATGTGGGCGCGAAAAGACATATTCTAATGCGCGGCTATATAGCTTGCCGAAATCCGAAGCACGTTTCAACTCGGCTAAATCCGAATCGCTGAGCTGTTTGCCAATTTTGATACCAAAATCAACCACCTGGCTAATATCAAGTGAACAAAAGAACTTTTGATCAACATAAATATTAACGCGGTTTTGAGTGCGCACCGCTTCTTTGATGTCAGTGACGCGATGTAACGAAGCTTGTGGCTCCGCTACATCAGAGTCATAAATTGTAATTGTTTCGAGCATTAATCTTCAGTTGATTTAGCGGCTTCGCGTACCTTAGCTTCGATTTCGTCCGCTAATTCAGGTTTTTCTTTGAACAGTGTTTTAACGGCTTCGCGACCTTGACCGATTGTTTCGCCGTTATATTTGAAGAAAGCACCAGCTTTATCGATTATGCCGTATTGAACGCCCAAATCGAGAATATCGCCAGTCTTGCTAATTCCCTCGTTATACATAATGTCAAACTCGGCCGTGCGGAATGGCGCCGCAATCTTGTTCTTTACGACCTTAATCTTGGTACGGTTGCCAGCAATGTTGTCGCCATTTTTAATTTGGCCAATACGACGAATATCGATGCGGACGGATGCATAAAACTTAAGTGCATTACCGCCAGTCGTAGTCTCTGGGTTGCCAAATAGCACACCAATCTTCATGCGAATCTGGTTAATGAAAATAACGGTAGCCTTAGTTTTACTAATGATGCCAGTGAGCTTACGCATCGCCTGCGACATTAACCGAGCCTGCAAGCCCATTTGGGCATCACCCATATCGCCGTCGATTTCCGCCTGTGGTACGAGTGCCGCCACCGAGTCGACAACAATCAGGTCCACTGCGCCAGAACGTACAAGCGTTTCGCAAATTTCGAGCGCTTGCTCGCCGTTGTCTGGCTGAGAAATTAATAAGTTACCAGTATCCACGCCAATCTTGCGCGCATAAGCCGGATCGAGTGCATGCTCGGCATCGATGAAGGCCGCCTGGCCGCCCTGCTTCTGGATTTCAGCAATGGCATGCAGTGCCAAGGTGGTCTTGCCGGATGACTCTGGGCCATAAATTTCAATGATACGCCCTTTTGGATAACCACCGCCAAGCGCTAAATCTAGTGCCAGAGAACCAGACGAAAAAAGTTCGACATCAATTTTCGACTGCTCGCCCAATTTCATAATGGAACCATTACCAAATTGCTTCGTGATTTGCGCCAAAGCTAGATTTAGAGCTTCTTTTTTACCTTCATCTTCAACGGAAGGTTTTTTGTCTTTTGGTTTTTTATCAGATTCTGCCGCCACCGCATCTGGACTTTTCTTAGCCACTTGTACCTCCTTGTTTCTCTTTATATTTTACCTGATTGATATCTTTAAATCTAGTTAGTAAACCGCATGTCGACCGGTTTTCGCGAGTAACGTGGCCGATTACGCTCAGCCACATATGGCGCGAGGCCATCAAAGAAATAATGTACGAGGGTTTCAATCCGTTCTTTGCGCTCGGGTGGAATAATCCCCTTACAACCAACCGTTGGATTGCGTCGATTTATGCCGACACGGTAATCGATTTCTCCCGTACGAAGATTGAGTCCGAAACCGAAAATATCCTCAATTTTACTGCGCCGAATAATTAAATCGTCGCGCATATCTGGCATAAAATCATCTCCGGCCGAAAGAATGCCACGTCGAGCATCGACAGTACACCAGATATATCCATCCATTTGCTCGACTAGCTCGGCCAGTTCATGCTGATTAAATTTTATCTTTCTGTAATACCGCATAATATACGCTCCTCTTGTTAGTTTTCTTCAAAAATAACAGCATAAAATTCAACAATAAAGCACGAGTTCGATGATTTCGCATAGGGGTGGCGCAAACGGAGGCGTGATGATACAATATAATAAATTGAAATAATTACAAGAAAGGAAGACATGAGCGGACACAGCAAATGGGCAACCACCAAACGCCAAAAAGCCGTAGTTGATGCAAAGCGCGGTGCGTTGTTTACGAAGATCGGCAACCAAATCGCGATTGCAGCGCGGAGTGGCACCGACCCCGCTATGAACCCTTCCCTCGCAATGGTCCTAGAAAAGGCCCGCCTAGCAAATATGCCAAAGGCAAACATTGAGCGTGCTATTGCTCGCGTCGCAGATAAAAGCGCCGCAGCATTAATTGAGGAGACCTATGAGGCATACGGCCCAGGTGGCGTCGGCATCATTATCGAAGTTGCAACCGACAACAAGAATCGCACGATGCCGGAAGTACGTCATACGCTTGAAAAGAACGGTGGTCGCATGGCGGATCCTGGCTCGGTGATGTTCCAGTTCTCGCGCAAAGGCGTAATTTTCACGAAAGCTAAGGGCGACGAAATCATGATGGCGGCTCTCGATGCTGGCGCTGAAGATATCGCCGACGAAGATGATGGCACAACTATTTNNATCAAGTGACCTCATGAAAGTACGCTCCGCCCTAATCGAAGCTGGTTACGAGATTGATTCCGCAGAATTGCAATATGTGCCAAACAATACCGTGCCAATCGACGAAGAAACTGCACCAAAAGTCGAGAAAATTCTTGATGCGATTGACGACCTAGACGATGTAGTTGCGGTTCATACGAATGCCGAATAAGCATTGACTTTTTAGCCAATCTGTGATATAATTAAAGAATAGTCCTCCTTCGGGAGGCTTTCTTTTATTTTAAGCCAGTGCTACCAAACCCACCGGAGCGCTCAGATTCAGACAATTCGGCAACTTCCTCGAATTCGACATGCTCGTATTTCGCGACAACACCCTGCGCAATTCGCATGCCTGGCTCGACTGTGAACTCTTTGTCGCTGTGGTTCTTAAGTAAAACACGCATTTCACCGCGATAATCCGAGTCAATCGTGCCAATACCATTGAGCAATGAAACATGATGCTTATAGGCTAGGCCACTACGACTACGAATCTGTAACTCATAGCCGGCAGGGATCTCAACGCCGACACCAGTATCAAAAGCATGAATTTCGCCTGGCTGCATTGTATATGGCTCAGTTAAATGCGCACAAAAATCAAAGCCAGCAGCGCCGGCAGTTTGATATTGCGGAATAATCGAGTCTTCGTAGAATTTAAAGATTTTCATCCTCATGCTTAGATTGTATCTTAAATATGATATAATTGCACAAGTGGAAGGATGACCGAGTGGTTTATGGTACCGGTCTTGAAAACCGGCGTGGTTAATAGCCACCGTGAGTTCGAATCTCACTCCTTCCGCCATTTTTTGTATAAGGAGGACTATGTCAAATATCCCAAAAGAAATAGTGAAAAAACTTTTCGAAGATCAATCCGCAAAACTTTCCTGTCCTCAATGCAAAAGCACGAATGTTGCAAAGATATTACATGGTCTGCCGGTTATGTCGCCGGAATTACAAAAAGACCTCGACGATGGCAAGGTTGTCTTGGGAGGTTGTACGGTATTTGAAAACATGCCACACCACCACTGCAACGATTGTGATACTGATTTCTAAAGACGCCATGCTAAAATTAAAATACTAATGGCAGCAAACAAAAAACTCAAAATCCTGAAAATCGACCCATGGCTTGAGCCATATGAAAGTGATTTAGAATACCGCCTCCAACATTATTTAGACTTACGCAAGGAACTGGTAGGCAATGGCGATTTAGCAAACTTCGCTAATGGATACATGTATTTTGGTTTTTCGCGCACTAGTACTGGCTGGGTTTATCGCGAATGGGCACCGGGCGCTGACGAAATGCACCTAATTGGCGACTTTAATAATTGGGATCGCTGGTCGCATCCGATGCATCGCACGGAATCTGGAGTTTGGGAAATTAAACTCAAAGGCAAGGACGCGTTGAAACATGGGCAAAAAATCAAAGTCCAGGTAACGCGCCGCGGCCGCAAATTTGACCGCATTCCGCTCTACATTCACCGCGTTACGCAAGATAAGCTTACGAAGGGTTTTGTCGGAGAAATCTGGGCACCAGAAAAAGCTTTTCGTTGGACCGATAACGGATACCGCGATCGCAAAATCACAGCCCCATTGATATATGAAGCCCATGTCGGAATGGCACAGGAAAAAGAAGCCATCGGTACTTATCGCGAATTCGCCGACAACATCTTGCCGCGAATCGTAAAGGATGGCTATACAGCTGTTCAATTAATGGCAATTCAGGAACATCCCTACTATGCCTCGTTTGGCTATCAAGTTTCAAATTTCTTTGCCGCATCTAGTTGGTATGGCGAACCCGATGATTTGAAGTATCTCGTAAACAAGGCTCATAAATTAGGTTTGGCCGTCTTTTTGGATGTAGTGCACTCACATGCCGTAAACAATACCGCCGAAGGTATCAATATGTTTGACGGCACACAAACGCAATTCTTCCATGCCGGCAGTAAGGGAAATCACCCAGCCTGGGGGACTAAGTTATTCGATTACGCCAAACACGATGTAATTCACTTCTTGCTGTCTAATCTAAAATTCTGGATGGAAGAGTATCATTTTGATGGCTTTCGCTTCGACGGCGTCACGAGTATGATTTACCACCATCACGGTTTGGGCGTAGATTACACGAGCTATAAGCAATACTTCGACATCAGCACCGATACTGATGCGGTAGCTTATCTACAGCTAGCCAATGCTTTAATCCATGAAATTAGTCCAAACGCCGTGACAATCGCCGAGGAAATGAGCGGTATGCCTGGCATGTGCATCCCAATCCAAGACGGTGGCATTGGTTTCGATTATCGCCTCGCGATGGGTGTACCAGATTATTGGATTAAAACCCTAACCAAAGATAGCGACAACACGCGCAATATGAATCAGCTTTGGCATGAACTAAGTACACGCCGCCCCGGCGAGAAAAGTATTGGTTATTGCGAATCTCACGATCAAGCCCTGGTAGGAGACAAGACGATTATCTTCCGCATGGCGGACGCCGAGATGTACACTGGCATGAACAAGGCCTATCATTCATTATCGATGGACCGTGCAATCGATATGCATAAAATGGCCCGCTTTGTTACTCTAACTTTATCCTGCGAGGGCTACTTAAACTTCATGGGCAATGAGTTTGGACATCCGGAATGGATTGA
>DEGE01000030.1:17443-29626 GCA_002351365.1 Candidatus Saccharibacteria bacterium UBA2834 | reverse complement strand
AGTGGCTACAGAATTTCGACAACAAAATGATTGATTTTGCGAAGAAAAATAAGCTGTTGCAAACAAACGAGGCGCAAAATCTCTGGATTGATAATCGCAACAAAATTATCGCTTTTGAGCGCGGGGGATTACTCTTTGCTTTTAATTTTCACCCTACTCGTTCAGCAAATAGTTTCTTCCTGCCGACTCACCTGACTGGTGTTGGAAAATATAAGGCTATATTCTCTACTGACGACGAAGATTGCGGTGGTCAAAACCGGATTGATTACAAATATATCTACGAAACAAAGGACGAGCAAAAACGCGGCCAGGGATTCGAGATTTATCTGCCCTGTCGCACGGCCGTAGTTTTTAAAAAGCAGAAGTAAGGGTGGGCAAAACATCTATCTTATGCTATAGTATTCAGAGAGATACCTTCTCAATAGTGGCACCATAGCTCAGCTGGTTAGAGCGTAGGACTCATAAGCCTAAGGTCACTGGTTCGATCCCAGTTGGTGCTACCATTGAGAGGGTATTTTCTTGTGCTAAAATAAGGACATGAAGACGAGAAAAGCATTTACTGTTCTAGAATTGATCCTTTGTATAGTGTTTGTGGGAATTTTCGTTGTGTTGTTCTTCTTCCAAAAGAACACTGTCGACGCGATGGACCGCGATGATCAGCGCAAAACAGCCATCAACGCGATGTATTACGCGCTCGAAGAAGGATATTACGAGGAAAACGGCTATTACCCAGAAAAGATTGATAAGGCCGAGACTCTGCGTTGGATAGATCCAAATTTGTTTACTGACCCGTGGGGGATTAACCTCTGGCAAGAAGGTGGCGACTACAAATATGAGGCAAGCGACTGCAAGGACGGCAAATGCAAACAATACACGCTACGCGCCGAAATGGAAAAGGAAGAAGATTACGTAAAATCTAACCGCCATTAAAAAATACCCCGCGAGGGGTATTTTTTTATTTCTTTGGACGCGCGTTCTGCACGAGTTTTGAAATTTGATCAACCTCGTCGTGCGGCGTATCGAGGTAAGGGAAAGTATACGTCGTCTCATCGCCGACGGTCGACATTCTAAGCGTTCCAATTTGAAATACATGATCCCAAAAGCTAGTTTGACGATAAGAAACATCTTCAATTTTTGCGAGCTCAATAATATTAGTGGAGTTGTTAAACAAAGAAGTGCGGACAGCCTGGATGGCGCGGCGATTCGTAATATACATGTGATTGGATTTATAGATAGACTGACCAACTACCCCGCAAAAAACTAGTAGAAAATAAAGCGCTACAACGCCTAGGATAAGATAACCTTTGGAGGCGGCGTTAATATTGAAATACGAATTTTCGATTGCGGCGGTATTACTAAGGAGAATAACAGCGGTAGTTAAAGCAATCGCCAAAAAACCAACCATAAACCAAATAACAATAATGCCGAGTTTCGAACGTTCGATGTCGAGAATTACGTACTCGTCTTCGGCTAAATCAATATTTGGGAATTCTTTCGCGCTGCGCGCATGCTTAATTTGAGATAGTTCCTTCTTCACTTCTCTTCTCCCGTTTTCTATATTTTAACATATTTTCAAGATTTTTGAATACGATTATTTTGACATATTTGAGCATAAATGGTATAATTCGTTTGGTTTTAAAAAAGAGTTTAAAGCTATGAAACAACTAAGTATGATTGGGCGTGACGCCTATATTGACGTCATGAGTAATATCAAAAACGTCCCTGCAAAAATCGACACGGGCGCCGACGGCTCCGCTATTTGGGCTAGCGACATCCACCTCGATCGACAAGGCAGGCTTGTTTTTAAACTCTTCGATAAGGGTTCACCTTTTTATACCGGCAAAGTAATCAAGCGCAAAGACTTTAGTGTCGCCAGGGTAAAAAGCGCCTCGGGAGATGTCACGATTAAGTTCAAGGTCCCAATCAGAATCAAGTTAGGCGGACGTGCTATTAGGGTCAATTTTGGCCTTTGCGACCGATCAACTCATACTTACCCGGTTTTAATTGGCCGGCGTACGCTGCATAATAAATTCTTAGTTGACGTAAGCCGATCACCGCAGTACGTGAAGCCCCCATTAGACAAAACACTTGCATTGAATCAGGAACTAAAAACTAATCCGGAACAGTTTTATCAAAAATATTTCGTAAAAGAGGACCTATAAAATGAAAATCGCTATTTTATCGAATGGTACAGGAAACTACTCGACCAAGCGTCTAAAGGAAGAGGCCGAGTTGCGCGGACATGAAGTAAAAGTTGTAAAATACAAAGACTGCTACGTCTCAATTGAGCCAAACAAAAATTTAGTCTATTACAAGGGTAAACCGCTCCAACATTTCGATGCGATTATTCCGCGCATCGCTTCACATATGACTAACTACGGCTGCATGATTGTGCGCCAGCTAGAGATGCAGGGAGAATATACCTTGTCCCGCTCGCTCGCAATTACGCGCGCTCGCGACAAGCTACGCTCGATGCAGTTACTTGCAAAAAACGATATAGATATTCCAAAAACCGTGGTGTCACGCGACTCTGGCGATATCGACCAACTACTTGACCAGCTCGATGGCGCGCCAGTCATCATCAAGCTAGCTAGCGGTACGCACGGCAACGGTGTTGTCTTGGCTGAGACCAAAAAGGCTGCAAAATCCACACTTCAGGCCTTTTATCTCGCAAACGAAAGCGGCACCAACATTCTGCTACAAGAATTCGTCAAGGAGTCTGCCGGCACCGATATTCGTGCTTTCGTAGTGGGTAGCAAAGTTGTCGCCAGCATGAAGCGCCAAAGCCTCGATGACGATTTTCGCTCGAATTTGCACAAAGGTGGCAGCGGCACACCAATCAAGCTTACTCCACTCGAAGAAAAGGTTGCGGTTCGTTCCGCCAAAGCAATGGGTCTAAGCGTAGCTGGTGTTGATATTATGCGTTCCGCACGCGGACCACTCGTACTCGAGGTGAATGCATCACCGGGATTTGGTATCGAGAAAGTTACCGGCCGCAACGTTGCCGCGAAGATGATTGAGTACGTTGAACACAATGCAACCCGCACGCCGCATCGCGACCGTGTTGGCGCTTAAAAAATACTGTAACAGAGGTGCAGCAAAAGACCAAAAATGCTATAATCATGCTTATGATTTTAGCCGTAGTCTTAGCTGCACTTCTTTTGTGTTTCCTCCTAGTTAAGCACAATGTAGGCGTACCATTTTTAGCTATGATTGCTGGCTTGGCGGTCTATGAAGCCTTCGGTGCTAGCTTTGCCGCAACAATCAACACTTGGATTCCGGCTTGTAGTGAAATCTTGGCCCAGCATATCCTTTACGGCCTATTTGTTTTATTGATTCCAATCTTACTCTATTTCCGTGCCGGCAAAAGTGGACTATTCGGAATTTTACGAGTAATCGAAAGTGTGATTTTTGGCGCCATGCTAACCATCTTGGCTTCCGGCATTCTTACCTACTATTTTAGTTTTGACACGATGGCGGTAGATATCGCCAATTGGCTAGACGGAATTCGCGGCTACATTATGGTGGCGGGCATCATTCTGGCGTACGTAGATGTTTTCTTTTATCGTTCAGGTCAGTCTTTCTAAGCTCCCATAACGCAATGCCGGCCGCAACCGAGACATTAAAAGACTCTTTTTGGCCGCACATTGGGATTTCTAATAAGATATCACACTGTGAAAGAATCTCTTGCGGGATGCCATGAACTTCTTCGCCTAGAATTAAGGCAATATTTTGTTCGTCCGAATACCCCTCCGCCAGATTAATCGAATGTTCGCCCTGCTCAAGAGCCACAATGCGATATTGCTGCTCTTTCAGATCAGCAATGGTCTGCTGGATGTCTTCGGTGCGACCCCAAGTGACACTATTTTCGGCGCCAAGAGCGGTTTTGTNNTGAATCTGCTTCTTTAATTTGGCCTGTTCGTGCGGTAGCCCTTTGTCAAGAAATGGCGTATAGCCAGCAAAAAGCACCTTATCTACTCCAAGGCCGTCGCAGCTACGCAAAATCGCGCCAACATTATAAGTGGAACGAATATTATACAGAATAACGATAAGCGTTTTCATGATACAATGAAATTATGAATGAGGAAGAGGTCCAGCGCAAGCGTAGGCAGAATGAAGAAGACGCGACTAGAAAGCGCGCCGGCATTTTGGGGATGGCCTATTTGGACACCCGTGATTTCGAAAAAGAATTTCCATTAGTTCGCGACGTGCTCGACAAAAAGCAGATGCACGAAGATTTCATCATTCCTCTCCAAAAAGGCGCCGAATCACTCCCCTACCAGTTTATGGTAACCAGCCAGACGCCAAAGAGTCTGATTGATAAATTATCCCAAACTTACGAAGACGAGGGTCAGCGTGTTGAATTTTACCTGATTTCGAATTCTGCTTATCAGGTCTTTATGTTGCGCCATGATCCGCCACAACAGGTGCATTATGACGATATTAAGATTGCCGATGAGGGCGATAGTGCCACACTGGAAGCCGTTTCGCAAACTCTCGATCGAGTTTCTACCGACAAAGTATTCGACTACCTACTAGATCAGGCCGATAAGCTCGGCGCGAGCGACATTCATATCGAAAACTTACGCAACACAATTCGAATTCGTATGCGTGTTGACGGTATTTTGCATCCAGTCGCCGAAATTAGCCGCGATAAATACCGTATCTTCATGGGCGAGTTGAGTAGTCGCGCAAATGTTTCGACCGCCTCAGTACGACCACAATCTGGCCACATGCAGAAAGACATCACTCGCAACGGCGCCACTCACTTATTGAACATTCGTGTTGAGATGGTGCCAACTATGTACGGGCAAGACGCCGTGTTGCGTTTATTTAATTTCGACGAAAGCTTACTTAACCTTGACTTATTGGGTATCACCGAAGAAGAGCGCGATAAAATCAATGAAATCATTTCTCATCCGCGTGGCCTAGTGTTAATGGTAGGTCCTACGGGTTCTGGTAAGTCTACTACACTTTACTCAATTTTGAATGCGCTCAATACAACCGAACGAAAAATTATTACCCTTGAGGATCCAATTGAGTATGGCATTGGCGGTATTTCGCAAATTCCGATTCAGACCAACCAAGGTGGCTCGTTCGCCGAAGGCTTACGCTCAGTACTACGTCTCGACCCTGACGTCGTGATGGTGGGCGAGATTCGCGATAACGATACGGCCCGCACGGCGATCCAGGCCTCAATTACCGGCCACTTAGTATTGTCCTCCTTCCACGCCAACTCCCCTTCGGCAGCTTTTTCGCGTATGATTGATATGATTGGCGTTAACCCGATTTTCTCATCTTCGATTCGCCTATTGATTGCACAGCGTTTAGTACGCAAACTAGCCGACAATAAAGAAGAATATAAAGCCGATAAGGCAACAACAGAATATATTAAGCGCGTATTAGACGGCGTCGATCACGATTATGACCTTGATAACATTACGCTCTATCGTGAAGTAAAGAGCGAGAAATACCCGTTCGGCTTCAATGGACGTACAGCAATCATGGAGCAGATGGTCGTCAGCGAAGAAATCCAAAAGTTCATTCGTGGCGACGTGCGCTTTACGAACACCGAAATGATTGAAGCGGCCGCCAAAAAAGAGGGGCTACTTACGCTCGAGCAAAAAGGTGTTTTGGCTGCTCTACGTGGCGATACTACCCTCGACGAAGTATCACGCGTAATTTAGTGCACCCATTGACTTTTGATAGAGCTTATGCTATAATTTTGGGTATCCGAGCGGTTTCTCGGCTTGATTTTGAGTGAAAACCGCCATATTCTTGTGGTCACCCCTTTTCAAACTGGTAAAAATATGCTAAAATGAAGCAAGTTTTCAATATTAGGTAAAGGATAAATATGTCATTTGAATTATTACAAATGGTGGGAGATGCCCAGAAGAAAGGCGCCATCATCGACGTCCGTACTGGCGACACTGTACGTGTTTCCCAAAAAATTAAGGAAGGCGACAAATTCCGTATTCAGGTTTTTGAAGGCACCGTCATCCGCGTAGATCGTAAACAATCACATACCGAACGTATCGTAGTTCGCAAGGTCACCTCTGGCGTTGGTGTCGAGAAGAGCTTCTTGATGCACAGCCCACTCGTAGAGAAGGTTGAAATTGTCCGCCGTGGCAAGGTTCGCCGCAACAACTTGCGCTACCTCCGCGAACGCTCTGGTAAGTCTGCACGTTTGACACAAAAAGACTTCGATCGCAAAGCTGTCAATGAGCTCCCAGTAGAAGAAGCTACTGAAGCTCCAGCCGAAGAAGCAAAAGAAGAAGCCGAAAAGGCAGAAGCCTAATCTTGGCAATCTTAGGAATAGATGAAGTTGGAAGAGGTCCCTGGGCGGGGCCTCTTGTTGTTGGCGCCTGCGTTCTGGGTGATGCAAAAATTGAAGGCTTAACCGACAGCAAAAAGCTGAGCGCCAAGAAGCGTGAGGCTCTGGCGGGCGAAATCAGCGAAAAATGCGAATATGGCCTAGGTTGGGTCTATGCAGATGAATTGGACAAGATTGGCCTATCGGCCGCCCTACGTAAAGCTTGCCGTGAAGCGGTTAAGCAAATTCAAGCGCCATAAGACGAAATAATTATTGATGGCACGGTAAACTTTCTCAGTGATACGCATTTGGCGCCATACGTACAGGTACTCGCGAAAGCAGACTTGTTGGTGCCGGAAGTATCGGCGGCGTCGATTATTGCGAAAGTGGCGCGTGATCGGTATATGAAAGATATCGCAAAGAAGTATCCGTTTTACGGTTTTGAAAAGCATGTCGGCTATGGTACGGCGGCACATAAAGCGGCGATTGAAAAATATGGCGTCTGCCCAGAACATCGCAAAAGCTTTAAGCCAATTGCGGAAGCGTTGGATGGTAAAACCGAGAAGGCGACACGTAGTGGCGATATTGCCGAGCAAAAAGTTGCCGATTTTCTGCGGAAAAATGGCCACGCAATACTAGCGCGAAACTGGCGTACAAAATATTGCGAAATCGATATAGTATCCCAAAAAGATGATGTGTTCTATTTTACGGAAGTAAAGTACCGACGCAACACGCGCAACAGCGACGGTCTTGACGCAATTACGCGACGCAAACTAAGCAAGATGCAACTCGGCGCGATGAGCTTTGCGCAAGAAAACGGACTACAACATAACACTCTTCGCCTCGCGGTGGCTGCAGTAAGTGGCGATAATTATCAAATTACAAACCTGATAGTCCTACAGTAGGTTCGTTTGGGCATTTCGCTAAGACTTCAAGCATGGCGGCTTTTTCGGCCGGCGTGACCCATAGGTGATATTTATATTTCACGGATATTTGGCGCGCAACATATTGACATTGAAAAGCCTGATTACTCGGCAGCCAAGTCGAAGCGTCCTGATCGAGCTTATCTTGGTTAGCCTGCCCTTCTACCGCTATAAGATTGAGCGGATCCTGACTTAAAGCGTAACGCTCTTGCTCATCAAATGCGAAAGCGCCAGTGGCCCAGGCATTACTGAGAGCGACCACGTGGTCAATCTGCACCGCTGCAGAGGTGTCTTGACCGCGCAAGAAATCGATGCGTTGCCCCGTATACGGATCATCCAAGACGCCAGATTGCACTTTGCATCCCCTTAAGACCACATCATGCAAATCGCGTTTTAAGATAGCTTCGCGCATATTACAACCATCGGCTGCCGTGCTCCAGTCCGAATAAAATAGCTTTCGGTAGTATTTCTCGGAGGTGTTTTTGTCTCGAACAGCTAAACTCTCCAGCACGTCTCGAGCCAATAATGACGTGGCCTCGTCCTGCGAATCTTTAAGCGCGATATCGTCGGCATTTATCTCAACAAGGTCTACGTCTTGATATGAGGCTGGATTAAAGTAAAGAAAAGTACAAAATGCAGCGGCCGCCAATAAGACCGCGAATATTCGTCGCAGACGACTAAGTTTTCGGGAGCTCGCCACCTATGATTCCCTAACTAGATATCAATAATTCTCGGCGCGAACCTCGAAGAATGATTGCGGATGTTTGCAGACTGGGCAAATTTCTGGCGCCTCTTTGCCAGAGTGAATATAGCCACAGTTGCGGCATTTCCAAATTGTGACGCCATCTTTTTTGAAAGTAATGCCCTTGTCGAGATTTTCGAGCAGCTTAAGATAGCGCGCTTCATGTTCTTTTTCAATTTTGCCAACTTCCTCAAACAAGGCGGCAATTTCATCAAAGCCCTCTTCGCGAGCTTCTTTGGCAAATTTGGCGTACATGTCGGTGTATTCGTAATTCTCGCCAGCGGCGGCGGCTTTGAGGTTTTCAGCTGTATCGGCTACGCCGTCATGAAGTAACTTGTACCAAATCTTGGCATGCTCTTTTTCGTTGTCACTGGTTTCCTGAAAGATTTCCGCAATCTGTTCGTAACCATCTTTCTTGGCCCTGCTTGCGAAAAATTGATATTTTACACGTGCTTGCGACTCGCCCGCAAAAGCGGTGTTTAAGTTAGCCTCGGTTTTTGTGCCTTTCAAATCTGCCATATATTCTCCTTATTTATTTCTATTCTATCAGTTCTACATATATTGCAAAAAGCGTAAGCAATACAATGGTGCAACTATAGTATAAGCTTTATCGAAAACTATTTTGTTTTGCGGTGCTTTTCCCAGATTTTACGGATGCCACCGAGCGATAATGTGGAAAGCGTAAAGCCAATGACTGGCACGAGCGACGAGGACAAGACGTTGTCCGTATATCGAATAGTATATGTATATAAAACAACGATGACATAAGTTAGCACGCATATGCAGAAACGACGCGTCCAGGAAGTTTCCCAGGCCTTGTCCAGCTCGACACGGGCATTACGTTTTTTTAATGTCAGTGATTTCTTTTTCGATATTCATGACGATATATTAGCCTATGGCGAGAATTCTTTCCACTCTCTGCATCGCCGAGATGATTATATATCATAGGTGTTATAATACAGATATGGCTATCGAGAGGGTTGTAGACACTAGTATTCATGAAGACGATCGCGAAGAGGCGATTGCCGAGATTAGTCTGCGCCCAGTGACTTTTGATGAATATATTGGCCAAAAACGACTTAAGACAAATCTGAAACTAGCGATTGATGCCGCCAAAAAACGTGGCGACGTGCTTGATCACGTGCTACTCTATGGCCCACCAGGACTCGGTAAAACTACTATGGCTGGCGTGATTGCGCACGAAATGAATGCAAACTTCCGAGCCACCTCTGCTCCGTCAATTGAAAAAGCCGGCGATTTGGCTAGTATTTTAACAAACCTAACCGATGGCGATATTCTGTTTATTGATGAAATTCACCGCTTGCGACGTGCCGTAGAAGAAATACTCTACTCTGCGATGGAGGATTATAAGCTCGATATCGTAATCGGCAAAGGTCCAGCCGCTCGTAGCGTGAAGCTTGATTTACCACGTTTTACGCTGATTGGCGCCACCACACAAACCGGCAATCTTGCCGGTCCACTGCGTGATCGGTTTGGCCATCAATATCGTCTGGAGTATTATGCCGATAGCGATATTCAACGCATCATTGAACGCTCTGCAAAGATTCTGGAAACTACGATTGAGCCCGATGCTGCTAAACTACTAGCGCAACGCTCACGCTTGACGCCGCGTATTGCAAACCGTCTACTAAAACGCGTGCGTGATTTTGCCGACGTGAATGGCGACGGCGTGATTAATATTGCAACCGCCAAAGAAGCCTTGAAAATGCTAGAGATTGACGAGCTAGGGCTCGATCCGGCCGACCGCAACATGCTGACTTTGATGATTGAAAAATATGGCGATAAACCAGTAGGCCTCAATACCATCGCAGCGCTAACTGGTGACGAACCGTCAACAATCGAAAATTATTACGAACCATTCTTGATGCAACTTGGCATGATCCAGCGCACGCCAAAAGGCCGCATGGTGACTAATATTGCACGTGAGCATTTGGGATTATGACCCAAAAAGCGCCGCGCTACCACGAATACCTAGCAAAATCACTAAACCCGCGCAGACCAGGCACAGGACAGCAATAACTATACCGCGATAATTTGCATAGAATTCCGATTGAGTCGGGTCGGATTTTTTGTAGGCAATTTTACGCGTGAAGCCTATTTGTGGGCGCACCACTTGGCCGACATCATGTGTGACATGGCGATATTTTTTACCATCGTATGCCGTAAATTCGTAAATTGATTGATACTGTACGGTTCGTTCGTTATTGGGCATCTCAGTCTTAATATCTACAATTTCCCCTTCTGCGATTGCGTAATCGTCACCATTAACGCGTCGATGGTGTTTAATTTGCTCAATAATACCAACAACCGCCAAAATGACGAATAGGCCACTAATCACTAAAATAACTAAATCCGCCTCAAAACTACCCGTCATGTTTTCCCCTTCTTTTCCATTGTCTCGCGTATCGTTGCATTAACTTGAGCACGAATAAAGCCACGAATTGTACTAATAGTGGCAGAGATAAAGATAAAGAAGCCAAACACTAGTATCCTTAGACCATTAAAATAGGTCATGGTTGTTTCATCGCCCTCATAAACTGTACCAAGCTCCTCGCAACCTGGCATCTCGCAAATCGGAACCTGCCGAGGTGCGGTCGATACCAACATCATGATACCGCCGACGATACACATAAGAATCGAAATAATATCAACGATAATTAACCATTTTAATGGTTTACGGGCGCGTTCAGCCTCTTCGGCCTGCTTTTGGGCATGTTTTTCTTTTGAAATCGTGAGATGACTGCCGCAAAATGGGCATTTAATTGTTCCATCCGGCACATCAGAATGACAATCTTCGCAATACATCGTTTGTCTTAATAATAACACTAACGCTTAGGCGATTGCGAGCATGTAGCTATATATCATCCAGAAGATAATCGACAAAACCATACTAAGAAGCACCCGGCGCAGACCCCTATAATCATGGGCGGGATATGCTTCGTAAGGGTCCTTGGGATTATAAAAAAGCGTAGCCTTACGGTCGATCATTTGTTTACTACCAGCACCGGCTGGATGAACGAGGCGATATTTCTTTTTGTCGACAATATACTGAATAATTGGATGATAGATTGGCGAACGCGCTTGCTCTTCGTAATGATCGACTATTACTCCTTTAACTTTGGCAAATTTTCTTTGGCGGGCAAAATTATGAAATTTGATTCTTTGCAAAATATAATATAGCGCTAGAAAACCCGTGCTAGCCGCGCAGATTACAATAGCGCCAGAAGTATTTTTTTCTACGTCATCAATAAATAAATTACCGACTATGATTGCGATAATTGTAACTACAGTGGGCAAAAATACTAGAGCGTAATCGCGAAATTTCCTGGGCGAAAAATGTAGTTGCGATGGTTTAGAAAGATTCTGATTACAGGCTAGACAAGCTTTATTGTGTTCCTGGTTTTTATAGTGACAACTTGGACAAATCATTTACTTAAATTATAAACAATTTAGCCAAAAATACCGCGTTTCTTGGCGTCGCGAAATTGTTCCATTAGTTCGCGCTGCTTGCGATTAAGGTTCTTAGGAATTTCAACATTCACCGTCACAATTTGCGGACCACGTTCGTCACTGCCAAGACGCGGCGCACCATGACCAGAAAGCTTAAAGTTGGTGCCAGGCTGAGTGCCGGCTGGAACTTTCATGGTAATTTGACCATCAACAGTTTCGACGTCGACTTCACAGCCAAGAACAGCATCAACCATAGAAATAGTTACCTCTGAAAGGATTAAGTCGCCTTCGCGCGTAAGAGTCTTGTGGGCACGTACGCGAATTTCAACATAAAGGTCGCCGCGCTGACCGCCCTCTTGTGGCGCCTCGCCACCTTTGCCATTGAGACGAATACGCTGACCGTCATAAATGCCGGCCGGGATCTTCAGTTTGATATCTTTACCGTCGACCCGAATAGTTTTGCTGGTGCCAAAAATCGCTTCTTTGAAGTCGATAGTGATGCTAGTCTGCAAATCACGGCCACGGCGTGCACCACGAAAACCAGCACCGCCAAAACCGAACATAGCGCCAAGAATATCATCGAGACCACCGCCACCAAAATCAAAATTAAAGCTCTGCCCGCCATAACTATACGCGCCACCGAATGGATTGCCACCGCCAAATGGATTACCGCCACCAGCGCCGCCAACGCCAGCGTGGCCGAATTGATCGTAACGAGCGCGCTTGGTCTTATC
>DEGE01000030.1:7960-17429 GCA_002351365.1 Candidatus Saccharibacteria bacterium UBA2834 | reverse complement strand
CTCAAAACAGAATAAGCTTCGTTGGCTTCCTTGAATTTAGCCTCTGCCTCTTTATCGCCAGGATTTTTATCTGGGTGATATTTAACAGCTAATTTACGGAAAGCTTTTTTGATTTCATCATCAGATGCGCCCTTCTGGACGCCGAGAACTTCATAATAGTCTCTTTTACTCATGCTTTATAGTATAGCTTTTAGCAGTCTCAGGGTCAAGAGTGCTAATAATTCATGACAACCAAGCCGACAATGATAAAGACTGCGGCCACCGCGTAACGCATTAAGGTCTTCTTGTTTGGGCGTTTCGCACTGATAAACTTTGGAAAAACTCGGCCGAAGAATATCGTAATAAACATCGACGTAAATAAACNNATAAACTCACGACGCGACCAATTACCGACACTAAGGATTTAACCGGCGCCATCAATAAACCTAATTTGTAGAATATTTCAGCGATTAAGAACGTAAGATTTTCGGTCAAGGCATAGACCAGGTTATGTTTATGGTGTGGACCAGTCATAAAAGTGCGCTTAATAGCCTTACGATATGACTCAAAGAAAATCGCTATCAAAATCGTGAATACAGTACAGCCTAACTCGAAAAAGAAAAATGCTTGAGCAAAATGCGTGTAGTCCGCTGTGCCAACGAGATATTTAGCATATACAATATCCGACAAAACCGAGAAAAAGCTACTTACGACAGTGATGAGCGCGACTTTTGGATCAATTTTTTTGCCGCCTTTCTGGCGTCCCCCCATAATAACGTACATGATTGCAATCATAATAAAAACGAAGCCAATCCACTGATTTAGCGCAATACTTTCCCGCAAAATCAACATGCCAAGACCGACAGAAATTAGTGGACTAACTTGGCCAAAAATCGAAATATCAGCATTGTCGCCTTTTTGGAGCGCCTTGCAGTAATACAGGGTCGAAATCACATTAATTGCGCCGGCTGCCATCATACCCAAGGCATTCATGATGGGCATCATAAAAACTGCTCGACCAAAAACAGCCAACAATAAAACTAAAGCAGCAATATGGCAGAAAATCCTGATTAAGATATATGAACCGGCGCGTTTTTTGGGTATAGCATTATCGGTGAGGTAATTTTGAATGTACCCACCAATGTTATAAAAGACAGTACCAAAAAGTGGAAATATTAACCACATATATGCTTATTTTAGCACAAGCGAAAACTATTTTTGACTGCGTCGCGCGACGGCAGCTCTATCCTCATCGAGCTCAAAATTGTCGTACACCCCTTCACCGAAGAATTGCAGGATAAACATGCCGAGCGTGACATAGCCAACGATTTCGCCATTATGATTGATGACGATGCAGAAATTATTATTGGTGCGCAAGAAGGTTGCCAAAAGCATATCAAGCGAATAATCCGCCCGCACATAGCAAAAATCACGATCCATACATTCGGAAATCTTTGTTTCAGTCTCTGCGACCTTCAATGCGTCAATCTGCTCAACTCGCAAAATACCGCAAATCTGTTCAGATTGATCAAAAACCGGGAAGATGGTTAAGCCGGTCTTGAAGAGGCGGTCGAGCGTGAGCGCGCCCAAAATATCGTCTTCGTGTAGCGAAACGACGTGTTCAGCTTTTTCCATGATTTTTGAGACTGGAATATTTTGATATGACATGGCACTAGCAATAGCGACTCGCTGCACGGCGCTCAAAACAGTCTCTGGCGTACGCTGTAAAACGCCAACAAGTTCTTTTTCATTTTTTGGAGTGTATGGCTCCGGCTTTTTCTTGGGGCCACGAAAACGTTCGAGCTTCGGATCCAACCAGTGGACGAATCTAGTCATCAGTTTTAGAATTAATGACTTCATGCTAAAATTTTACCATGAATAAGTTTACAATTGGGGTGATTATCTTAATCTTGGCCGCATTCGGTGGCATGATTATCTATAGCACGATGCAGAATAAGGAAAATTCTGTCGATTATAGTCAATACGACGCGGCAAAAATTATTACCGATACAGAACACAGTGGCGGTATCGCTGAACATGTGCGCGGTAAAGTCGATTCAGAGGTCGTCGTAGTAGAATATGCTGATTTTCAGTGTCCTGGCTGCAAATCTTTCTGGCCAAAGGTAGAAACGATGTATGACAATTATAAGGATGAGGTCGCTTTCGTCTTTCGCAATTACCCAATTTCTGGCCACCCAAATGCTCGTTCAGCCGCTACGGCAGCCGAAGCCGCCGGCAAACAAGGCTACTTCTGGGAGATGGCCGATACACTCTATACGAACCAAGCCGATTGGTACTACGAGACTGGAGATAGTCGCACGAATGTCTATATCGATTTATTCAAGAATGCCGCACCAGATGGCGATGTTGAAACATTTAAATCCGTAATGGCAACCGATGAAACGCTCGAAAAAAAGATTAATTGGGATATTAATATCGGCAAAGAGCTCAACAAGGTCGCGGCAACGCCATCTTTCTATGTGAATGGCGATTATGTCTCAATTGGCGCAAACGACTCCCTTGACGATTTCTATAACAATATCGAGGCAAAAATCAAAGAAAAACTCGCCGCCACAAAGAATAAATAAATCCACAAAAAAATACCCCCATTAACGGGGGTATTTTTTTACACCTCGATGTATTCATTCCAACGAAGTGTGTCCACTCTAAGCGTCCCCTTACGGCCACGCTTTTTCATGGTTTTCTCCTGCTTACTAATGTATGCTCTTTAGAAACGACCTTTTCCCCATTACCGTAGGATGTACGGAAAGAGCATGACTAGTATTTTATCAAAACCTTGCTTTTATGTCAATAATCTATTAGCGTTAGCGCTTTTTGAGGGCCTCGCGGATGCGCTCTTCAACAGATAGAGATTGATCGACGCCCTCGAGGGCCTTCGTGGCATCCGCGAGCTGGAAACCGAGCGCCATTAGGGCCTCTAGTGCCTCATCATTGGCGGCGATAGTTTGGGTTTCTGGATCGGATTTACGACCATAATACGTCGGTAGACCGACTTTCTCGCGCAAATCAACAATAATGCGCTCAGCAGCTTTCTTCCCCACCCCGTTTGCCTTAGTTAGATAAGCGGCATCGGCATTCGCGATAGCATTGCGCACTTCTTCATAGCTAGCCAGCGACAACACGGACATGGCATTTTTTGGCCCAATGCCCTGAACTGTAATTAGTAATTCGAAGATTTTCTTACCTTCGAGTGAAGTGAAACCAAACAATTCCTCGGACTGTTCGCGGACGTGATGGTATGTATAGAGTTTGACTTCGTCATTGAGATAAAGTTTGTCAAAGTCTGGCGCCGTTAGGGCGACTTCGTAGCCAACACCATGCACATCAATAATCACGGAATTAGCAAATTTTTCGGCAATAGTGCCTTGGAGATGAGCTATCATATCTTGATTATAGCAAGAAAAAAGGCCGCGATTGCGGCCTGGGCTTGTTGGGCTCGATTAAGTTGGATATCCGTAGAAGACATTGCATCCCAACCAGCAATAGTCATCCGAACCAGCCTCGAAGTTATTGAAATACAGATAATAACTCGGCAAAATCGGTTCGTAATACGGGTCCATTACCTCTGATACAATGCGCTCACATTTGGCGTAGGCTTCTGGCTCCTTGATTGGCCATGAGTACAGCCCTTGTGCCGGCTCGAATTGATTCTTTTGGTAGACTACGTCATAGACGCTATCTGGGAACTCATCGTCGAGCATACGGTTAAAAACCGTTTCGACAACCGCCGCGCCGCCCTCACCGCGACTCTCGTGATAGGTCAGGCGTACGAGAATATCAATATCGTCCGCCGAAATGCGATCTAATAACGCGGCATATGGGCTAGTCGGCGCTGGCTCGCTTGCAGTTTCGGGCTCACGCTCACTAGCTGACGCCGGGATGACTTTTTCGGTTTTCAATGAAGCAACCACTGCAGTCACCACTTGGGCATTCTTTTCTGCAACGACGTCAACATTAACATCGCCACGCTGTGGCGTTGCGACCGATTCGATAGTTTCCGCCTGAAATTCAGAGGCAGCTTCGGGGTCTTCCCCTAGTATAGCCTCGGGCATAAAGGCATAGACAAGCGCCAACACTATTGCGACTATCGTAGCGACTGGTATGTATCTTTTGAAATAATCCTTAAATCTCTCCACTTTCTCACCTCCATATCAGAATGTCGAGATTCAATAGAAATACGACGAGCTTGATGACTCGTGATATTATATTAGCATTTTTTCGCGTTTTTGTCAAGGTTAAGCGGATTGGTAGGCGGCTCGGGTCATTAAAGCATGCGTAATAGCGGCGGCGAGCGCATCGGCCGCATCGTCCGGCTTCACGATTTCGCGCATATTTAGATATTGACGAACAGCCTCTTGCATGTCCTTCTTTTTGGCCCGGCCATAGCCCGTCAGCGTCTGCTTGATTTGAAGCGGCGTATATTCATAGATTGGTAATTCATGCTGCCTTGCTACTAGAATCACGACACCGCGCGCCTCGGCGACCGTGATACCAGTGGTAATATTCTGATTAAAATAGAGTTTCTCAATTGAAACTTCGTCGGGATGAGTCTCCTCGATAATCTGCGTAATCGATTCATAAATATCAAGTAAGCGGTCGGCAAGTGGCGTGTGGGCTGGCGTCGTCACTACGCCGGCGGTAACCATGTGGGGCTGCTTGTGTTTCACAAAATCTACCACACCAAAACCACAGATACCGGTGCCGGGGTCAATTCCAAGAATGCGTCTTGCCATATGCCTCTATTATACCGTTTTTCTTAGGAGATGACGGCGTAGCCAATTTTTGGCCTTCTTGCCTGCCATGACTAATTCATGACGGAATTGAATTATGACATAAATCGTAGCGCCTATGGCGGTAGCAATAATCGCCGTTATAGCAATAAAGGTTTGCGAATTTTGATGCGACTCCGATTCTGCGGATTGTTTGATTGCATATTCCTGCCCTGTCGTGGTTACAATTTTACGACAACGATTAGTCTCCGGGTTGCGCTCGTAGCCGTCTTTGCACGGTGCCAGTTCTGTCATAGTTGGATTTTTCTTGCATCGACCAGTAGCTGGGTTGCGGTAGTAGCCTTCTTTGCATTCTGAAATTGAGACGACTGGGGCTTTAATGCAATTGCCTGTGGCTGGATTAATAATTTTCCCTTCTTCGCAGCTTTGAAATTCCTGAAAAATATTTACCGCGCCAGGCGTAACCGCATAGCTTTGTCGTCAGCCATCATTAAATCATGCGTACGATGCGCCGCGTTTTTGCTTTTTGCCGTAGCTCGCGGACGCAACAAGATTGTCATCAGCATCAAGAATAGATATGACGATATCTTTGGTTGGATTTTTCGTGAGCAATAAATCATCATCTTGAAAAGCAAGATATTGTCCTGGCGAGAGTATGCCATCGAGTGCAAAATACTTTTTCTTATAATTGAGCCGACAATAATCGAGCAAAATATCCGCAGTGGTTGGATTATGAAGCTCAATAAACTGCTCACTGGAGTCTTCTTGATAATAAGAATAGATTTCGGTAATTTGCACCCCGGCGCATGAAGGGGGCGACGGAGTCTCTGGTTTAATTTCTATGATGGCCTCAGGATTAATTTCAGCATAATAGTTCTCGTCTTCGGCCAGGAGCAAAATAGAACTATTGGCGCTTTTACTGGTAGCGAATTTAGGGAACTGTTGCGCGCAAGTAATTTTACCCCAGCAAAGCTCGTCGATTAATTCGTCATAATAGTAAAGCTCTAATTTGCCGGCAGTCGATGCTAATCCGGACGAGATGAAATTATAGAGATACGTTTCGGGCGAGTCCTGATACTGCGGGCTACCTTTATAGCCTAAAACCAAATACTCTTCTGCAAGAAACGCATACTCGTCAAAGGTAAACTCCCCAGCAAAATTCCCGCTGCTATTTGTATAGACAATGCGATAATTCGCCAAAGCGTGTGGCTCTTCAGTTTTGGGTCTATATAACTCTATAAAGTCGAAATTTTGCGCCGATGCGTCATCTTTGTAGCCGGCGTTGACGGCACTAAAACGTAATAACTCAGAAGAATCATCCGTCGCAGCAAACGCACTGCCGCCGATAAGAAATGCTAA
Source organism: Candidatus Saccharibacteria bacterium UBA2834 (assembly GCA_002351365.1). Taxonomy (GTDB): domain Bacteria; phylum Patescibacteriota; class Saccharimonadia; order Saccharimonadales; family Saccharimonadaceae; genus UBA2834. Next base: position 11,340 of record DEGE01000030.1, on the reverse strand, counting down.
GATAATTGATCACAATACAATTTTCATATCAAAATTGTAGCCACGATAAAGATTTACGCCAAGCATAAGTATAATCCTTTGCGTTTGTGCTAAAATTAAATCATGAGCGATTTGCTATGTTTTGCAACAATCGCCTTAGCGGGGTTTGCTCAGGCTACCCTCCAACTTAGTTTTGGTGGTTTAATTTTGCTGTACCACGCCAGTATGGGTAAACATCGCCGCAAAAAGACTGGTCGGCTTACCAGTGCCTACATTCTAGGTGCGCTTATTATCGCATTGTTGGCCGTCAGCGGAATTGGTTTTTGGATTTCACAGCTGGCTGGGCAGGCGCTTACGCTCGAAATGACTTTAATATGCGTTGGTATCTTCTTGGCTTGCGCAGTCATCATGTGGCTTCTTTATTATCGACGCGGCAAGAATACCGAGTTGTGGCTACCACGCTCGTTTACGCGTTTCATTGCGCAAAAAGCCAAAACCACTGACGATCGGATTGAGGCTTTTTCGCTTGGGATTCTAGGCGCCTTTGCCGAGATGCCGATGAGCATCGCCATCTTCTTCGTGGTCGCTAATTGTATTCTGTCAACGAGCGCGCATCTACAGATAGTGGCAATTGTGTTTTATCTTGCTATTATTGCTTTGCCAATGATGACATTGAAATTCTATATTCGCACCGGCAATAACGTGGTTGATGTCCAGAAATGGCGCATCAAAAATAAGATGTTTACTCGCTTTATTTCCTGTACGAGCTTTATTGTGCTGAGCGCCTTCATGCTAGCATTCTGGGTATATTAATGGCAAAAAAGATTACATACGAATATTCAAGCGATGGTATCAGACAAAGTATTTTGCGCCACGCCAAAAGCCTGCGTCTACCAGAGGGATGGGGCGAACAGGTTGCCGACCGCGTAACCAAAGCTACCGATGAATGGATTAGCGATAAAGATATCGTTACCGAGGAGGATTTGCGAGTATTTATCTGCAAGCAGCTCGAACAAATTAGCCCAGATATCGCCTTTGCTTACCATAACCATGATAAAATAATATAAGATGAAACGCGTTGATTATGACCTCATCGTGATCGGAAGTGGCGACGCCGGGAGTGAGGCAGCCTTAATGGCGGCAAAAGCAGGCAAAAAGGTCGCTTTGGTTGAGGCTGATAAGTGGGGTGGATCTTGCCTGAACTATACCAATGTACCGCAGGGGGCTCTCTTCCATGCAACACAAGTAATGCAAAAGGCGATTGAGGGCGCGAAATACGGCATTTCTAGCACAAATTTGCGCTACAACTATCCAAGCCTTAATAACTGGAAGAAAATTGCGATGCGTCGCGCTGGCGCAAACAGCAAAAAGCCATACGAAGAAGCTGGAATTGTATGCCTTCATGGACGAGCTCGCTTTATTTCCAAAAAAGAAATCGCCGTGGGCGACAAAACTTATTCTGCTAAGAAATTCTTAATTGCAACCGGCGCATCTATCTTGGACACGGGTATTAAAATTTCAGAAGATGTTAGTTACCTGTTGCCAGAGAACGCCTGCGACGTAGCGCGTTTGCCAAAAAGTATCTTTATTGTTGGTGGCGGCTCAACGGGCTGCGAACTTGCACAATATTACGCTACACTCGGCGTTGAAACCGTAATTGCCGAGATTGCTGGACGCTTATTGCCACGCGAAGACGAAGAGGTCGGCCAAGTACTCGATATGCTCTTCAATAAAAACAAGATTCGCGTGCTAACCCAGTCACGCGTGATTGCTGTAGAAAAAGACGGCAACGAAAAGCGCGTAGTCTTCATGCGCGGCGGTCAAGAAAAATCTATCAAAGTGAGCGAAGTATTATTCTGCACTGGTAGTGCGCCGAATGTTGATTTGGGCCTCGAGAATGCCGGTGTTAAATTCGACCGTAATGGCATCAAGACCGATAATACAATGCGCACAAATATCAAGCATATTTACGCCGCGGGCGACGTTGTAGGTGGGCATAGTTCAACCGAAAAAGCCCTGCTGGAAGCCCGTATTGCGGCGACGCATATAATTCAGCGCAGCAAATCAGTCGTAGACTATACCGGCCTAATTCGCATCACGAACGTACATCCAGAAGTTGCCTGCATTGGTAAAACCGAAGACGACTGCATCAAGAACGACAAAAAGATTGCTAAAATCACCCTGCCACTAAATGTCGTGCAAAAATCCAATACGACCGATTGTCGGATTGGCTTCATTAAGTTAATTTGCGACAAGAATAACAAGTTGATTGGCGCCACGTTAATTGCGCCACACGCTAGTGTTGTAATCCAGGAGCTTGCTCTGGCAATGCGTTATGATATGTCGCTGGAAGAAATCTGCAACACGCCACACGTTGCGAATGGCTGGGGCGAGATTATCCGCACAGCCTGCGAGCAATTAGCTTACCGCTAAAAAATACCCCCGGGTGGGGGTATTTTTTTTATTGTTCGTCCGCTTCGGACTGATCAAGCTTTTCGCGGAACATTCTTGCATCTTTCATTAAACGAATACCGCCACCTAAAAATACAACGAGAATCATAAATGCGCCAATGAAATATGGTATGGTTCTTTGGCGGATGGCGTCTTTCGTGTATTGAGGAACCGTGGCTAATTCTGTTCTTAAATCGCAGTATCGACCAACAACCTCGCTTTCTAGGAATTCCGTCGACGCGCAGTTATTGTAGCTAGTATCTAGCGCTTTATTGATTAGGTATAACTCATGCCCTTCTTTGTCGTCGCTATCTTTTTCGTCAATGATGCCTTTGTTGACTAGCACAGCTTGACGATCGCGCAGACTTTTAGTCTCGGTAGCAAGGTCGACACCCAATGATTCAACGTTGGCGTTCGATACGAAGCGGTTCGCTTCAATGTAGTTCCTTGCGCCAATAAAGACCAATACTATCGCGACAATTATCCCCACCAATACTAAAGTTTTGCCAGCCAGATCACATTTGCGGATTTGCTGACGCTTCATTTCTGCATTTTTCTCGCTCATGTTTATATTATAACATCGGATTTTTAGCATAAAAAATAAGCCATGACGGCTCTTAAAATCATGGTGGCGGGGGTTGGATTTGAACCAACGACCTTCTGGTTATGGGCCAGACGAGCTACCAGGCTGCTCTACCCCGCGACGATATGTAAATTTTACATCAAAATACTGGTCGTGTCAACATTTAGCTAAACCAGAAGTCTAACCAGAGTTCGAAATTACTCTTTTTATGAGTTTCTGGTGTGGTATTTTTGTATTTATTCTTGGCTTCTTCGCTATTTTTGGGCAAAATCACCATCGTTTCACCTTCGGCCATCCTGTTCTGTTTTACGCGAGCCATGTATTCTTGATACTCTTCTGATCGTAAATATTCTTGTTCAAGCTTCAG
>DEGE01000030.1:4788-7678 GCA_002351365.1 Candidatus Saccharibacteria bacterium UBA2834 | reverse complement strand
AGAGCAGTCGGCTCATAACCGATTGGTCGCTGGTTCGAACCCAGCTGCCCCCACCAAACATTTGAACACCCAATGAGGTGTTTTTTATTGGCATGGAAAAGCCTCCCATTACAGGGAGGCTGAAAAACCCGGTTTTGCCAGGGTGGTAACCATGTGAAGTAATACGCGTTTATTCTTATCAAATTATGCGCAATTCGACAGAGCTCTTCTGTCTTTTGATATTTTATCGCGTAGAGCAAATCGCACTTCGCACCTTTTTAAGGATGATATGTCGTAGTCATACGTTCCGCCAAAGGTGTTTTTACCAAATTACTTTAAAAATGTACTACTTCGCGCGAGAATACGGTTATACCGCTGATTCTTCCCGTTTTGCCAAGCTTTTCCGCTTAGACGCCTTCCGAAAGTCCCGCTACGACGGGAAACAAACGAAAGTTGCACCCGTCTAACGAGCTACGGTTGGCCTTGAGTTTCGCTAGCACTAGCTACGTGCAACAGCATCGTGAGTTTCGCTCGCAAGCAAACGCTCTGAAATCATTCTCTAAAGCTATGCGACTTGGAAGTCCCCCCATAACTTCGAAGTTATGTATTTATATTAGCATACTTTTTTATTTTTGTCAAGCATAAACGTAATAATTTTGCATTTTCGTCAAAAATCCCCCTGTTGCGAGGGGGATTTTCGGGTTAAACCTTAAGCGCGGCGCTCAATGGAACTAAGAACACCAATTGCGGCCAATAAGCCAAGCATCGAGGCTCCAAGCACGCCAAAGGCGATAAAGATGCCGTCGACAGTGGCTGGGTTTTCTTGTTCTGGGGTTTCGGCTGGAAGGACTTCTGGCTCCGGAGCCTTAACAGTCCAGGTACCATCGCCGTTATCAACTTTCTCAAGACCATCAACAATATATTCGTCTATATTCTCCTCGGTAAATGTACCGCCCTCGATGAATAAGTTATTGTCGAAAATATCTTCCATGTCGAATTTTACATCGAAATAACCGTTCTTGATTGTAACGGTGCTAAGTGGCGTAGAACCATCGTTACTACCCCATGTATCAAATTGCATGATACCTTTAATATCTCCAGTGGTATCAATCGTAATTTGAGTACCATCAGGGTAACCTACTTTTGGCCCCCAGCAGGCATCAAATGCATATTGATCGGCGTTTGCAAGAATACTCGAAGACCCATTGATGGTCACTTTGCCGTTATTATTGCTTAATGCGTATGCACCGCTTTGCATATTTGTCGCATCAACAATGACATCGGTTAGAGTTAAGTCGGCATAATTTTGGAATAATATCCGTGAGCTCGTACTATCCGTCGTGATAGTACCATTAGTAATAGTAATATTCGACCCCTTTTCGAAGTGAAGACTCTGGCTAACCGTTCCAGCAGAGCCTACGAGCGGTCCATCTACATTGACCTTATGGCCGTTAAGATCAATTGTAACATTCTTCGGTTTAGCCGCTACGGTCATAACGCCACCGTTTGTATTGTCAGCAATCATAGTAATTGTTGCACCGTCTTCTGCCGCATCAACTGCAGCCTGAAGCGATTCATACTCCACATCGCCAATTTTTGCTACGCCACCTTCAGCATGTGCGCCAAGACCAAAAGCCCCAGCCGCAAAAAAGGCAGCTAATAAAATTAGTATTCCTTTTTTCATTCTTTACACACTCCTTTTATGCTTTTATTATAGCACAAGCTTTTACTAAAGTGCGTCAAGATTTGGAATTATTTTAGATTAGTCCGCCCAACAAAAGGCCGACCATGATTGGCATCGTAATAATAGATAGAAGAGTTGATGCCGTAACGAGCTGCGAAGCCTCTGCTTCGTCGCCACCATATTTTGAGGCAAATAGGCCGAGACTAGTCGCGGTCGGAAGCGCCTCAATTAGCGTACATACAACAATAACTTCGTCTGGGAAGTTTATGCCGAGGCCAATTTGTGCGATGTATTTCACCGCCGTTAATAGCAAAAATGTCACAAGCGGGCCGGCAATGAGCTGAATTAGTGCCGTTACAGCGATGCGCCACTTCTTGATGAGCTGCTTGAATTTAGCCGTACTCAACATATAGCCAACGCAGATGATCGAGAGTGCCGTCGTGGCGTTGCTGGTATATTGGACGGCATCTTTAATGAATGCCGGGATCTGAAAGCTACATAAGAAAACAATCACACCTAGCACAACCGCAATGATGTTTGGATTCGTAATAACGTCTCGAATTAATTTACCGTCAACTTTATGCTTAAACAGATAGACACCATACGAAAACAAGGCAATATTGAACGGGATAATGAAGCCACAATACGCAATTACCGCACTGCTCTGCGCACCAAAGGTACTAGAAATGATCGGATAGCCCAAAAAGGTCGCATTATTGAAGACTAAGGCGAATTGCGATGCGTAACGAAACTTGCCTTTATACCATTTTTGGTTGAAGATAATCGTAGCAAGAATGGCAATGCCGAGCATGACAATTGTGCCGCCAATTAAACCGGCGACAAAAAGGTGCGACGTCTCATCGTTGTAGGCGGTCGGAAAAGCCATAAATAAGGAGGCCGGCATGAACACCATCAGCAAAAGATTAACCAAATCTTTGTTGGTTTTCGGGGAAATCATTTTAAGTTTGCCGAGGATAAAACCAAGCACCAAAATAATCGCGATAGTGCCAAGTCGCGAATAGAAGTCCGCTAATTCGATGTTCATTTACTCTTTTCTGTGGCCTTTTTGCCTACCCTTTTAGTTGCGCGCTTGTGGCTAGTAAGTTCCTCTAGAATTTGCTCGTCCATCGCGATGATGTGATTGAGTTTTTTGCGCATTTCGTCATCAATATGCATATCGCTGGCGAGATTAGTGTCGATATTATTGATGTCGTGAATCATTTTTGA
>DEGE01000030.1:0-4776 GCA_002351365.1 Candidatus Saccharibacteria bacterium UBA2834 | reverse complement strand
AAATCGCCAATAAAATACTAATCGAACCGGTGATCAAAATGATTAGGTCAAGCGTGGAGCCGGTCCAGTCTTTTTGACCAAAAATGACGGCCGCCATGCCAATAATCGTAATGGCCGCAACAACCACAATTGCGTAAAATAAGAATCGTTGTTTTTTCTTCATATTTAGTTGTATCCTTCCGCCTGTAAGTCAAACATCTCTTTATATAGGCCGTTTTCAGCAATTAGCTCGGCATGTGTGCCATGCTCTACTATTTTACCATGACTAAGCACAAGGATTTTTTCGGCCTTGCGAACAGTCGAAAAACGGTGCGAAATAATAATCGTGGTACTATCTTTCTGCTTTTCCATAATATTACGGAAAATTTGGTACTCAGCCTTAGCATCAACCGCACTGGTTGGTTCGTCGAGAATCAAAATGCCCGGTTTGCGGAAGAAGGCGCGCGCGATACCAAGACGTTGCCATTGACCACCCGAAAGATCTGCAGAGTTTTTGAGCTCCAAATCTTTAGACAAAACTTGATTGAGACCCTTTTTGAATTTTTTAGCTAAGTCGCCAAGGCCCGCTAACTCCAAAGACTCCTGCACTCTATTGGCATCGTACTTTTGCGAAACATCACCGAACCAAACGTTTTCACCAAGCGTGGCGAATTCGTAACGCGAAAAATCTTGGAACAAGGTACCAATCTGAGCAAGATACGATTCGCGATCTATTTGGCTAATTGGCATGTCGTTGATTAGGATTTCTCCATCGGTCGCTTCGTATGCGCCAATTAATAGCTTAATAATTGTTGTCTTGCCGGCACCATTTTCGCCAACGATCGCTAAACTGTCGCCTGGATTTAGAACGAAGCTAACATTGTCGACAGCTTTTTTCTCGGTACGCGGATAAATAAAACTGACATTTTTAAACTCAATTTTTGGAATACCAACTACTTTGATGTGACCATTTGGCTTGGCTGGGGTCTCCATAAACTCCATAAAGTCTGTCGCATTCACGAGCCCCTCGCTGGCGCCAGCGATACTGTTAAATAGTGACGAGATGTTACCACTTAATTGCTGCAACAAGGTGCGTACCGATAAGAAATTGCCAATTGCAAAACGCTCTAGAACAATTTGAATCGCTACGAAGATAAGCACGAGATAGCTCACGACATCTTCAATTGAACGCGAGCCAACATTTGGCCAGAAGAATTCGCGCGTATCGGCCAAGTCTTTTTCTTGACTACGACGACGCGCTCGAATCATACGCTCGATTAATTGATGCGAGAGATTATTTAATTCAATCTCAAGTGCCGAATTAGAGTTAGTGATTTTCTGCTCGATTTGGTAAGCTATACGGCGGTCTTTTGTGAACTCGCGCCAGTTACGACGCTGACGCGCAGAAAGCTTAAGGCTTAATATTGAATATGGGATTGCTGCTAGGGCCACCGCAATTGTGACTAGCGGCGAAATCGCTAAGGTTGCAACCAATACCGATATTAAACTAATGACTGATGTAATAATTGAAATCAGACTACTTGAAACACTGGCAATCATTGAGCCATAATCTTGCACGCGATTAAATTTGTCCGCAAAACTTTGACTTTCGCGCACTGCCAATGGAATTTGAATATACTTGTTGGCAATTTTTTCGCTGACATAGATATAAACATCCTGCCAGGTCGAAACTTGCAACAAGTTGTAGACTTGCCCGAGTATTGTATTGGCTAATTGAATTACCAACATAATAATCGCGATCCATAAGAATGGTAAAAAGTCGTGCGTAGTAATTGCTTCCGTAATGCGCGTGACGGCAGCACCCGCTAACAGCGCCGTTACGGACGGCATAATTGAGCTATATCCTTGATAAAACCAGAAGAAGTAACGCTTGCGACCAACTGCCTTGCCATAAATCTTTAGCGTGTACCAGATTGCATTTGGCGACATGCGCGGATAAGATGGGCGACGGCGCTCGGCAGCTTTGCGCGCCTTTTTCTTGGCGCGCTTAGCTTCACGAGCTTCATGCCTCGCTTCGCGAATTCGACGTTTAGCTTCTTCTGATTTTTGGCGTTTCATTATTCTACAGTTACGGATTTTGCAAGATTGCGCGGTTGATCGACGTCGTTGCCACGTTCAACGGCAACATAGTAGGCCAACAATTGCTGCAAGGTATTGAGCAAAATTGGTACAAGTTGCTTAATTGGCGTATTAATGCGAACTACATCGTCGGCGTCAATTTCTTTATCTACCGCATCGGTCAAAACTAAAGTATGTCCGCCACGGGCACGTACTTCATGTAAGCCACCGATGGACTTTTCGAATAGCCAGTTATCTATGATGTCGAATACTTCAAAGAATGTGTTATCGACTAGAGCGATAGGGCCGTGCTTGAGTTCGCCGCTTGCATAACCCTCGGCGTGGAGATAAGAAACTTCCTTAAGCTTGAGTGCGCCCTCAAGCGCAATTGGATAAGCCGTATCGCGGCCAAGATAAAGGGCATCGTCGTATTTAGCGTATTTCTTGGCCAGTTTCTTCATAGTGTCGTGATGCTCGTTAAGAGTTTTTTCAATTTCTTTCGGAAGAATAGCGAGTTCTTGCGTGAATTGACTGATTAATGACTTGTTGCCGCCATGGACTTCTGCAATCATACCAGCGAACATCAACATTGCCACCACCTGCGCTGTAAATGCTTTAGTGGATGCGACGGATATTTCTGGACCAGCATGCACATAAGTACCGCCGTCGACTTCGCGCGCGATGGTCGACCCAACAACGTTGACGATACCAAGTGTCTTGGCGCCACGCTTTTTAATCTCGCGCTAACAAGCCAAGGTGTCGGCAGTTTCGCCAGATTGTGAAACAATCAGCGCGACTGTGTGTTCCGGTAGATGGAATGAACGGTAACGATACTCCGAAGCGATTACGACTTCAGTTGTAATATCCGGAATTAATTGCTCCATATAATACGAAGCCAGAAGGCCAGCATAATACGCCGTACCGCAACCAACAATCACGATATGACGAAGGTCTTTCATTTCTTTAGTGGTGAGATTTGGACCGCCCAAATGCATGGTGCCATTCTTTGGATCAATACGACCAGACAAAGTATTATGCAAAGTTGTGGCCTGCTCCATGATCTCTTTTAGTAAGAAATGGTCATAGCCGCCCTTTTGAATTTGCGCTAAATCACCCTCGATGGTTTCAGTATTGGTGCTCAAATGTTTGAGATTGAGATTATAAACATCGACATTATCATCTGAACAAACTGCCAACTCGCCATCATTGAGATAAACCGCTTCACGCGTATAACCCAATAAAGCCGAGGCATCAGATGCAATAATAGTCTCGCCCTTCCCGACGCCAATAATGAGTGGGCTACCAAGGCGAGCTACGACAATTTTGCCTGGCTCAAGTGGCGAGAAAACAGCGATGCCGTAAGTGCCGCGAACTTTTTTGACGGCCTTTGCGACCGCATCCTTGAGGCTTGTGCCTTTGGCGAAGTTCTTGTCGATTAGGGCTGCTAATACCTCTGTATCGGTATCAGACTTAAATTCAACATCCTTTAATTCGGCTTTTAACTCTTTGTAATTTTCGATAATGCCATTATGCACCATCCAAATGTTGCCAACATGATGAGGGTGAGCGTTTGTTTCCGTAACGCCACCGTGCGTTGCCCAGCGCGTGTGACCAATACCAAGGTGACCAGTCTGCGGCTCTTTGGCAACAACCTTTTCGAGTTCAGCGATTTTACCAACCGAACGTGCAATGTGCGGCTGCTCTTTGTCATCAAGTGTCGCAATGCCAGCTGAATCATAACCGCGGTATTCAAGACGTTTTAGGCCATTCAAGAGCACGTCTTGTGCAGTTTTTTTACCAATGTATCCCACAATCCCACACATATATACCTCCGTTTTACTTATGTTTAGTATAGCTGTTCCGTCTCATGTAGTCAAAATACAGCCACGCTTGTGGCTGTATTAGGTCGAGTATCTTTATCTATTAACGACGACGTTTGAGCGTAAATAATAGCCCCGCGGTAGCTAGACCAACTCCAGTAAGACCGAATATAGGAGCAAGACCGTGGTCGGCAGTATTCGGATTAACGATTTTACGATAAACATAGGTAACGGTAATATCTTTGTTAACCGTACCCTTAGCGTTATCTGGAGTTGCGATTAATTGATAGCCGTCAGGTACCTTCGTGGCTGGCGCAGTAGCATAATCGTCGCCATGAGGATAGTCTTTGCTTGAGCCTTCAGCGATTGGGTTACCCTGTTCATCGACATATTCTACTATAACCGTGTGCTCGATGGCAGTTTCTACTTTTGGACTAGTCAAGGTCGTTGGGGTGCCGCCGGTTGGCGTATAGGTTGTCTTGGCTAAGTTGTTGATAGGAGAATTTTCCACTGGATCAACGACCGTTGTTGGAACCGTCATTGTATATGTATGGCCATACAAGGCGAGGCTCGTCGTATCTTTAGAAGAAGCCGTAACAGTTTGACCGCTTATCGTAACATTGAATTGCGAAGTTACGTTTTGACCTTTTTCATTCACGATTGTAATGCGGGATGTTGCTGGCAATTTTAGGGCGCTATCAAAGCTATCAGTGATTGAGAAGCCAGTATATAATTTACTTTCCGGAATGCTTGAATAGTTGGACCACAATGACATGAAAGCGACGATGTCCGCTTCGGAGCTGTAGTTGTTTGGTACTTCTTGTTTAACTTTATAAGTCACAGTGTCTCCCACCTTCGCGACATCTTTATCTACAGTCTTGGTAGGACTTGGCATAAC
>DEGE01000006.1 GCA_002351365.1 Candidatus Saccharibacteria bacterium UBA2834 | reverse complement strand
ATTGAGGTTTCGCCGGAATATGTCGGTGCAGTTTCGCAGGAATTAGGCGTACGCAAAGCCGAGTTAGTTGAACAGGAAATGACAACGACTGGCAGCACGCGTTTCCGTTACAATATTACGACGGCGGCCTTGATTGGCTTGCGTAATAATCTATTGACCGGCACGAAAGGTACGGCAATTATGAATACTTTGCCGAAGGGTTACCAGCCGGTCACTTCGCATTACCGCCAAGAACGTAATGGCGCATTGGTTGCCTCGGAGGCTGGTCAAAGTACGGCCTATGCGCTCGATGCAGCACAGGCGCGTGGTATTTTGTATATTCCGCCGCAGGTGGATGTCTATCAGGGCATGATTGTGGGGCTATCAAAGAAAGATGAACTAGACATTAATGTTTGCCGCGAAAAACAGCTTACTAATATGCGTACGCATGCTTCGGACGGTGCAATTCAATTGACGCCATATACGCAGCTATCGCTAGAGCAGTGCCTGGACTTCTTGATGGATGACGAGCTGCTTGAAGTTACACCAAAGAGTTTGCGTCTGCGCAAGAAAGAACTGAATCCCGTGATGCGCAAACGTCAGCGCAATCATCAAGCATAAATAGGTCCGGAGCTTTGCTCCGGATTTTTGTTTGACTGATTGTGTGGGCTGTGGAAAAATAGTGTTCAGAGGTGTTTGGACTAGTGAAATATCTTTTTAAAGGGGGTGAGACAAATGCTTCGCACTTTGAGCTTTATTGTAGTAATGGTGTTAGTTGCCTATTTGGTCTATCTGTTACTGGAATTTGTAATCTCGCATTGGATTGGTCCGAAGATTTGCGATTTTGCGTTGGATAGCGCAAGTGATTATTTGATCGAACATGGACGCGGATTCTACGAGGACAAAACGAAGGATGCTATTTATATGGAGGCTTCAGTGCGAACATGGCTACTACTACTTTTGCATGTAGGACTAATAGTCTTAACGCTCTGTTTCGTCTCGGGTCAGTGGGCGTTCTGGATTGTACCGAAATGGGCAATCAAGATTGGCGTTCTTCTTGGGATTGCCGGAAGCGGCTTCTGCTATGTGATAATTTCGGTTGTTACATTTAGCAGTGTCGGCAGGTTGCTGAGTGTAGACGCCGATGGCGTGTGCCACTTTCGTGGAATCTGGCAAGATGATTTCGTATTTGACGCGTCGAAGTATTGGGAACGAGACGATTATCCGCCAACGGATAAGGTTTACATGTTGAGCAACTTTATTGACTATTTGGTGATTGCGCCGATCGAATATTACAATTAATTGATGAAATGCCCGGAGGAAAATCCGGGCATTTTTTGAAAAATCCATCTAGACAAGTGAAAAATTTATGCAATAATTATGCTCATAGCGCAACATTTCTGCAACAGATTATAGAATGGGGGTGATTGCTTAAATGCCAAACGGTTCTTTAGAGTGGTTTATATGTATGAGCATCAGTTTCGTGGTGATGGTCGCGCTAATCATGATCGTGAAACTGAGTTTTATCTATGGCTATGCATTGCATGCAGTGACGAATTATCTGCGCGATCACGGAGCAGGTCACTGGTATAAGCAAAACAAGCTTGCGATGAGACTTGGGCTCAAAACCATGCTGACGGCGGTTATTGCGGTCTGGGCGGTAGTGGCATTGCTGTTACTGATTTGCCTTCCGTGGAACTGGAAACAACCCGGTTTAGTTGGTGCCGTCATAAGCCTTTTCGTGATGATGTTGGTTGAGTATAAGACGAGTTTCCGCGTCGGGAAACTGCAGTCGGTCGACTATAAGTGGTCAAAGTTGGCGTACTTTACCGATTGTCATGAAAGAGTCTTTACTTGTGTCGTAAACGATAAGAGCAGAGTGGATATGGAAAAAGCCGGTGCTAGTGCAGACGCGCTAGTCGGTAAGAATTTTGCCGTATTACAGGCGCCGTTTTTTAGTGGCGCACAAGCTATCGACGACCGAGTTTGGAATGGTTGATGTATCTAAAACCATAAGGGCAACCCCGCAGAAATGCGGGGTTTTTGCTATAATATGGGTTATGAATAACGGTGGGCAGAGGAGCTATACTGAGTGGTCGCAGCTAGTAGCCAAGTTGGCGATTAGCGCAGTAGATTACTTGCGGCCAGCCAATGAAGCTGAGGCAAAGACGGAATTTTTAGCCAATCAGCGCTTAGTTCGCCCACGCTTTACATATAACGAAATCAACAACGCGGATGCAAAAATACTTAGATCCAGTATTGCTGAATTGTTGAAGGAGTTGCATGAGGATAAAACCCTCACGGCTGAACAGAGAGATTATTTTACGGTTGAGCTGGGGCAACATTGGTTTGAGTTGGAGTTGGTTCAAGCGGCGCGAAGCTTTAACGCCTCAACGAGTCGTTCGGTGCGCGAAGCGCAGGCAGAAAGATTTAGACGGGCGAATGAGGCGATTTATGGCCGTTTTCATGCGGATACTTTCTGGTCTTTGCTAAGAGAGCGTGTGGCACGGATTGATTACAGTAAACTAACTAATGATCAGCGAAAGCTTTATCATGAGATGCTGGAATCTATCGGAGTAATGCGGCGAAATCGCAAAAAACGTTTTACGCCTCGTCCAAAGACAGTGCGGGTTTTTGGCGATAAAATGCGTGGATTATATAGTCATCTGTTCCGCCATATTCCGGATAACCAAGAAGAGTTTACGCCTCGAGATGCGGCCAAAATTGTGAATGAAATCATTCGTGACGAAATTGGGGCATGGAACGCAACGACAAAGCGTGGAACTGGTTTTCGGGCAGTCGTAGACGAAACGCGTTCCACGGCGGCAGTTTCATTGGCGGAGAAGCGGATATATTTTCCTGGTAAGCGCAGTGCCGGCAATTATTCACGGCTAGAGTTGGAAAAAATAATTGTTCATGAATTTGGGGTGCATGTGGTAAGAGCCTTAACGGCAGAGCACCAAGATTTACGCGTGTTCTATGATAATGCGAGCTATAGTCGCCTAACCGAAGAAGGTCTAGCGAAAGTGTGTGAGCAGGCATTGGATGGCGTGTATGATGATATTGGCATTGCGAGATATGTTGCGATTGGCTTAATCACTGAATGCGGTAAGACTNNGAAATATTATGGCGACTAGAGAGTTTGCTGGAAGAACGGAATCAGTTGGAGTGTTTTGATTTGGTGAATCGAGCAACTCGCGGTACGGCGGTTTTGCCAATAAACACGGATTTATCGTATTATAGAGGTGTTAATCTAGTGTGGAAATACATCGAAGAACACTTGAATGACGTAGGGTTGGCGCAGGTACTTTTCCTGTCTGGCAAAACGGACTTCTTGAACCAGGACCGGAAGCGTCTTATTAAAACCTTGCGAGAAGATAAATTGATTTAACGGAGGAAGGCATGGCGAAGGCAAAAGTCTATTTTACGAAAGAAATTAGCCCAGAAAGCCTAATTAAGATTTATGAGGCATTAGGAGTTGAACTAAAGGGCAAAGTTGGCGTTAAGGTATCAACGGGAGAGGCCGGGTCAAAAGGCTATCTTAAGGCAGATTTAATTGCGCCATTCGTAAAGAAGCTGAATGGCACGATTTTGGAATGCAATACAGCATATCCAGGTGAACGCAATAAAGCTAGTGATCATATGAAAGTGGCCGAAGAACATGGTTTTACGAGTTTCGCCGACGTCGATATTATGGATGCGGATGGCGAGAAAGAAATACCGGTCAAGAATGGTAAGCATTTGAAATACGATATCGTAGGCACGCATCTTGATGAATATGATGCGATGGTGAATTTGGCGCACGGTAAGGGGCATGCGATGGGCGGATTTGGCGCAAACTTAAAGAATCAGTCGATTGGCGTTGCTTCCCGTAATGGAAAGGCCTACATTCATAGCTGCGGCAAAACCAAAAGCCCGACTCTTTGTTGGACAGTAAAATATGAGCAGACCGATTTTATTGAATCGATGGCCGAAGCAGCTAAAGCCGTGGCGGATTATTTTGCAGATAATGGCAAACAGATTGTTTACATAACCGTAATGAATGCTTTGTCGGTCGATTGCGACTGCGATGCAAATCAAGGTGACCCAGTAATGGCTGATTTAGGCATTGTCGCTTCTTTGGATCCGGTGGCGAATGATCAAGCCTTTATTGATATGGTCTGGAATTCGGACGATCCTGGCGCTAAAGAGTTGCAGGCGCGGATTGATCGCCAAGAGGGGCGCCATATCTTGCCGTATGCTGAAGAAATTGGGCTTGGTACGCGCGAATATGAATTAATCGAGCTTTAATATTTTATAAGAAACGGGCGGTGGTAACGCTAGCCCGTTTTTAGATGTTTTTAAAGCTTCAGCATTTTGAATAGACTATAATAAAAAGTAATTAAAGTGGAGGAGAGAATAATATGGCTCATACCGAAATTTCGGCCGATTTGAATGAAGATGACCGCACGCTATTAAAAGTAAATCATCGGGGCTTTATGCGTTTCGCGTTGCTTAAATTGATTGAAATTGGAATGATTGGAGTAGCATTAGGCTTTGTGGCGTTTTTATTGATTGCGATAGGCGTTATGACTAATGCTTCTGGTTTTTTGTTTAACTTCCTAATGATTATTGGTATTGTGGCGGCTGTAATTGCGCTGATTTGTGTCGTGCTCCGGTTGGCCGATATTATGAAGGAGGCGGAAGAAG
>DEGE01000008.1 GCA_002351365.1 Candidatus Saccharibacteria bacterium UBA2834 | reverse complement strand
CGGAATTTATCTGGCATAGCACCGAAAATCTCACCCCAGTCAGAGAACCACAAGCCAATATATTCGATTGGATTTTGTGGCTCCGTGTTGTCGTCAATACTACAAACTTCGGCGCCAAGCGTGCAGGAAGAAGCGTGTTTTACGTTGCAGGTGCCGAGCGTCCAGAGCGCTAAGCCAGCCTTGACACCCTCAACCAACGACCAGGCCGCAACGATAACAATCAAAATTGAAGCAACCTCGATTGTTATACTAAGCGGTTTAACGAATTTTGGCTTGCGCGCGGCAACTTTTGCCAAAATGTCATTTTTAATATCATCGCCAAAACCAGTTTCACACTTTTGCAAAGTGACACGCTTGCCGAAACAACTCCATGACTTTTTTAGTGTTTTAAGGTATTTTTTACCAACCTTTGGCTTAAAAATCGAGATGAAAGCAACAAAAACGCCAATGATTAGCAGAATAATAAAGGCGGCAATACAAACCATACTACTTTGTCATCCTTTCGAGCGCTGCAATAGTTTTGTCGATATCGCTCGGGCGAATATAATAGCCTAACGAGAAGCGCACTAGTGGCGGATAATGTTTTTTGTGATCTAGATAATAATGCACGCAGAAATAGCCCGTTCGCGCCATAATGCCCTGGCTAGAGAGCGCGCCGCCAGCTAAATGCGAGTCCATTCCTTCAATATAGAACGACATGGTTGGATTCGCCTCTTCGTTAATGAGATGAATCTTCGGATTATCGCGCAAATATTCAAACAAGCGCGTATAGCACTCAACAAAGTTCTTTTTGTCGGCCTTTGAAACGTGATTGAGCCATTTTAAGGCTGCACCAAACGCCACGATTTCGCCCCAGGCCTGCAAGCCAGATTCGAACTTTGTGTAGGTGTGATTTGGCGATTCGGCTGACAGTTTGTAGGAATCGAGGTCGACATCATCTACCATGCCGCCACCAATAAAGGTGGTGTCAATGCGCTCAAGCAGTTTACGCTTCACAATCATGACGCCGAGCGACGGACCGTACATTTTGTGCGCAGACGTACAGATGGCATCAGCATCGGTTTTATAGAGGATTTCTGGCGAGTGCGCGAGTGCCTGCGCGGCATCCACGATGATTACGCCACCCTGCTTGTGCACTTTTTTGATGAGTTGGTCAATATTTAGCAATTTGCGGCCATCGATGTTCGAGGCACAGTTTACGACGACTAACGCATTCGTGAAATCATAATGATCAATATTGATGGAACCGTCAGCCTCGCGCTCCATTACCTCACGCTCGATATCGTAGCGCTCGGCAAAGGTTATAGTCGAAAGAAACGGTGAATTATGCTCAATATCGGAGGTCATTACTTTGTCGAAATTTGGGTCAATTTGGTCAAGTAACAGATTGATGCCGTAAGTTGTATTGAGAGTAAAAGATACAAAATAATCGCGTTCTTTAAGTTTAAGATATTTGAGCACGGCAGCACGCGTATCCTCGACCAATTCATCGGTCTTGCGACCCCAGGCGTATTTTACGCGCTCACCGCAAGAATTATGCTTTGTATAGTAATTATTGAGAGCGTCAATTACCGGGCGTGGCCGCAGGCTTTGGCAGGCGCTATCAAGATACACATCATCATCTGACAAATAATCAAAATCTTTCACTCCAACCTCCTTAATACTTTAATTAGTATACCATAAAGGCTACTTCAGTGGTATAAACATGAGGACTATTGACTTTTTTGGCCGAGTGTGCTATAATATAACCATAACCATTCCGGTATCCCACAGGAAAGGTTATAGAACTTTGAAAATCCATGCAATTAGGTTGCATGCCGTTTTTTCTCGCGAGGTGTTATGTAATGAGAAAAAGCTTAATGATTATTGTTGTTATGATTGCTGTTTTAATGTGTGGCTGTGCTAAGGAAGTTAAGGCAACTGAGCCTGCCACCGAGACCGAGTTTGAGTTTTTCGTCGAGTCGACCCCGGAGACGGAAGTGGCGACCGAAACCCAGAAGGCCGAGACGTCCTTCGTCGTGAAGGATGGATCTGTGGAGATGTACCACGGAGATGACCTATATTGGGCCTGGGATAACACCCAGATTGGCGATGACGCGAAGGTGATTGAGCTGAATGAGCTCAGTTACCGCTTTGCGGTTCAGGATGGCCAGAAAGTTTGGTTAATTCAGGATCGCGAGAGCGTAGAGCTGATTGCCGAAAACGGCCTAGTCTTTGACTACAGCCTCTGCGACAGTCCCGCCAAGGCGCTCCTGATCGTCGATGAAGGTAAGCTTTCTTTTCAGAAGCTTTATCCGAACTCTATCGACGGAAATGACACTGTTGACATCGCGACCGACATCGAGGTCGCCGAAATTTGCAACCGTTATGTCCTCAAGGACGCGTATGGCGACTATTACGCCTTTAGGGCCAACTGGGGCAAGGAAGACCTTGCATTCGAGGCCGTAAGGCTCGGCCAGGGGCGCGTCTTAGACGACGACGTTGCGGAGCTATCTGATAATAGCTCGATGGAACAACGCGAGCAATTTCTGCGAAAATATGGAGTTCGCAGCAGATTTTGGAAATAGCATGGAAAGGGGGAATATTTGTAGGGGCGCAGCGATGCGCTCCTTTTTACTTGGCTTGATTTTTCTCTGTTTTCATCGAATCACGCACTTAAACAATGCCCCGACTGCGGTCGGGGCTGTTTTTATTCGTTCTTAAGATTAGCTTTTTGTTTTAGCTTTCTAATAACTATTACTGAAGCCATCAAGCCGAGCAGCGATAATACAAGGATTAAAGCGTAACCAAAGACACTATCGAAAGTGAACGGCGAATTAGCGCTTTGCCCCGTGCCGTCAGGTAGTTGCTCCGGTTGCGTATTGCCGCCACTCTCACAGTTTTGACAGCAACAGCTCGGACAGTTGCATGGCTTATCGTCAACGTAACCCTCGGCGGTAAAAATCCAGTCCACTTCCCCGCTACGATGCATATATTCATTGCCAAGCGTTTTTGGCACTTCAAGCTCAATCGTTAGAGTCGTGCCGGCGCCTTCAACGAATTCTCCTAATAAGACATTCGAACTCAGACCATCAGTCTGATCCGGCGTAGCATTATAAACTAGCTCGCCGCCATTATAGACGCGCATGGTCAATTGCGCCAAAAAGTCGCTCATCGTGGCCACGGTTTCGGTTTCGGCGACAGAGTCACTGAGCGGATTTGCCGATTCGTCGTGCGCCTCGGCTCGCAGATAGATTTTTACATAGTCATATTCTGGCGCGGTATTGCGAACTTTGACGGTTTCAGTCAACTTGTCGCCTGGCATGGCAGACTTAAAACCATCAAACAAATCAGTTTCATTCCATTCGGAGCCAGGATAAAATACGAAGTTATCTGCCCCGCCTTCAAAATAGACGGCCGAGTTTAGTGCGCTGGCATTTGGCGCAAAAAGAAAGATTAGACTGAATAGTAAAACGATAATCGAGAACTTTTTCATGTTTTACTCCTCGGGCCAACCTTCCGCATCGTAGACGCTTAAACCGTTATTGGCGACCTGCACGGCCTCTGCTTGCAAGTCGAGACTAAATGTGGCGCCATTGTATGTATTGGATAGCTCATTTGCGAGCGTAACCTCCGTAAAGAGCGGCTCAGTAGTTTCGCCCGCCTTAAGCGCACGATAGTAATAATAGTAGCCATCGCCACCATTAAGCCAGTTGCGCGTGTTATAGTTGGCGGAAATGGAATTATCACTAATCGTGATTTCGTCGCCATTGTCGAGCTTAGCGCCTCGGCCAACTTTAATGCGCACCCAGACTTCGCCTTCGTCAACATTTTTGACTTGCGGGATTTTACTATAGCTATCGCCAGGATGGGCGTCTTCAATGTTAGTCAAAGGAATCGGCCGCCCATCAACGCCAGTCTGATTAGTGTCTTCGATTAATTCAATCGCAACACCGCTCGTTGTAATGACGTTATGGGCGCGGTCCGACGTCACGAAGAAAGCAGAAGTACCACCAACCATAGCCACCGCGAGGAGGCTAAGACCGAGAGCTAATAACTTCTGCTTTTTCATTTATATATACTCCTTAGTCTTCCTAAAAAGCGTTGTAGTTTCCTGGATTACCAAATGTTGCGTTCAATGCGGCATAGGCATCAGTGAAACCTTCCGCTTGCGTAGCTTCTGCAACTACTAGGATATCAAGACTCTTTTTGTCGTAGATATTGCCTTTATTGTCCTTGTAGACAACTTTGCCAGTTGCATCTTTTTCGGCAGTTACGCTTCTATCAAGATATACTTTGTCTAACGCTTGAGTTGTGGTGGTCTGATTTTTTGCTACCTTACTCCTATAAGTAACTACATATACGTTATAGTCGATTCCGTTGATGGTTGTGGTATAGAAGTTCCAGTTGCCGGTGCCATTTCCACGATAGCCAGTTCCTGTAGTGTATTCAGGTAGCCAGCTCCACTGTCCATCGGCTATAGAATCATTCGTAAAGTTGAAGTGGAGGAAATTATGCGACGCATCGAATGAAGGATCGCCGTCGTCTGCGGCTGCTGGAATTGCGATATGGACACGAGTATAGATGTCAGATGTGCCAGTATTTTTAACAAACACGTCTTTATTGATATCAACTCCAGGCATTAATACGGCCTTATCTGCGTCAAAAATTTCTTGTAATTCGATCTCTACATCACCAAATGTAAACGTATTCGTCTTTACTTCGGTCTTATCTGAGAAATATGCCATCGTACCAGCGCTCAAAACCAAAGCAAACATACCGAGTGCGAGCGATAATGCCAAAACTTTCTTTTTCATTCTATTAACTCCATTCCTTTTATTATTGTTTTTAATTGTTATCTACTTAAAATTACTAAATGCTTCTTCGGCAGATGAGAAGCCTTGTGCTTGGATCGCTTGCGTATAGACCCGAATACCAGTATCGCTCAGATTAACGCCAATTGAGCTACCCTCTTTCCCGCTATCGTCGGTGGTCACCTGAGCCGGCGTCTGATTCTCGTAAGTCATCGCTTGCATGAATGGACTGTTAAGCATCTCTCCTGCACCCAGCGGCGTAGGGCTCGTCACAGTACTTTCATAGCAATATCCACCTCCCGCTATACATTCAACGCCAAAGTCTTCGGTGCT
The DNA here is from genome assembly GCA_002351365.1 of Candidatus Saccharibacteria bacterium UBA2834. Lineage (GTDB taxonomy): Bacteria > Patescibacteriota > Saccharimonadia > Saccharimonadales > Saccharimonadaceae > UBA2834. Next base: position 2,591 of record DEGE01000008.1, on the reverse strand, counting down.
CGTATATGCCTTCAAGCCGCCTAGTTCTACGCGAATTTTTGAATAATATGTATTGAGCGGTATTTGGATTTTAACTCTCACGTATGCCGGCACGGTACCAGTATTTTGTACGAATATATAGCGTGCGCATTTTGCTATGCCATTTTCATCTGGCAACAAATTTACGCATTCTTTTGACAAATACTCCTGGTAGCCGAGTGAATTCTGGATTAGATCATTATCTGTATGTACGAGACTAGTGCCATCACTCAGAGATTCACTGCGAGCAATCGACGTTGTGATTGTCCGGATTTTGACTTGACCAATCGTAAAGTTTGCGACGGAGGAGTCTGAATCAGTAAAATACGACAATGTCGTTGCTGAACCAGCAATGGAGAGCGCGATAATCGCCAAGGACAAGACAAGGAATTTTCCTTTCATCTTCCTCCTTTCTCCCTATTAATGTACGAAATTTTCTAACAAATTAAATATTTAGAGGGATAATATTACTTCTTTTTGTCAGTAGTTTTCTCCTTTCCTTTATTACCTGGCAGGAAGACTGACGCAATCAGGAGGGTGCCCACAACAAGCGCAATGTAAATCCCTGGCGGTCGCTGAATATAGAATGCCAGATAGCCGAGAAGCGGAATCGAAAATACCGGCTTGCCGAGTACATTCTTGTAATGCACTAGCTTGCCATCGACTGCGTCGTTCGCGTCACCCTTGGTGCGGAATTTGAGAACACTCTCGCCGTGATCATCAGATTCGTGCACGATTTCGTCAATGCGGTGCGTTACGACTGTATCTTCGTCGGCCATAAAGGTAATCACGTCGCCTTTTTCGAGCGTGTTAGTGTCGACTTCTTTGACGTAGATCAAGGACCCAACATGATAGACCGGCTCCATCGAGCCAGACATTACGGTATAGATCTGATAGCCAAAGATTTTGAAGCCCACCAAAACGATGGCAAATAGTAGAACAATCGCTACAATGACAGTCGAAAACACTCCCCATCTTCGCTGCCAAGAACGCTTCCTCGCTTTTTCGTTCTTAGAGTCCATTTGCATTTATTATAAACCAAAAATCATCGTGTTTGTACTATTTTCTGCCATTGATTTTTTACTTAAAATGTGCTATAATTAGAGACGTGAAGATATCGCGCTATTCCACGCGATATTTTTATGCTTCTTAAGATTTTTGTTTTGACGAGAAAAGTGAGGTGATTTTAATTGTTAGTCAAAGATCGTGAACAATCCCCAAAATGTGAAATCTTTCCATCCGAAGACCTGTTACAGAAATCAACGCATTACCGGCTATATCGCGCATCGCTGCCCAACAGCAACGGCGTGGTATTTGCCCGAGTAGCCAACCAGCCCTTCGACAATGCGGTCATCAACCGCGAAGCAGAGCTGCTCCGCTACTTAAATGACACGTCCGAGTCCATTGAGGTCATCTATCATCAGCAAAGCCAGAGCGAGCATAAAATTCATTATGATTGGCTCTTTCCGCAGCTGAACGACAGCTTCATCAGTGACGACACCCAACTCAATCGACAAATCAATCTTCTGAGTTTGCGCGATGCAGATTTGGATCAGTTTATTGCCCTGGCAAAACTGCGCCCGAGTTGCATGATTGACGCAAAAACCGCGGCATGGATTATGGGTCGCCTCCTGAAGTTGCAGAACTTCCTGGAGGACGTTTGCAAAAACGTGGCCTATAGGTTTGAGCCGAACCAGATTATTCTGGCGCCAGCCGACCATCGCCTGGTCTGCCTCGATTGCGGCACTCAGGACATTGATTCTGCGCTTGTCGACGCCACCGAGCTGACAACCACAAATATCCAGCGTGCTGCAAAATACATGCTGGACTGGCTACAGCAAGATGGCACCGACGGAGAAGAGATTTTTGCTGAGCTATTGGCGAGTTTCGCTGATATTGGGCGCACCAGCGCCGAAAGCGCTCATCAAGAACTCTACTCTACCATTCACTCGTTGTGGGGCCGTAAGTATCATCCCTTTACTTATTACGACACCGCACATCACATGTGGCGCCAAAAAGGCGTCGATTCTGCCCAGAAATAGGAGGAGATTAATCATGGGAGATCGCGTATTCACAAGAGACACTTATAACAGCGCAACCAGCAGCCGGGGAATTGATTTCAGTTCCCACGACAGCCGCAAGCACCACGCTACGGCCGCCGGCGAAGAGCACGTACGTCGTACGGGTAAACTCGATCCGGTGGTCGACCCGAAAACCGCACCGATTCACCGCTCGCTGCTCAGATTCATGCCTACCCCCGACGGGAAATGGCGGGTCAGCGTTGGCTGTCCCGTTAACGTCGAATCCATCGTGGATACGACTGGCAGCATGGGCAACAACGTCGACATCGCAATGAAAGTCCTGCCTGACACCTATGACTGCTGTGCAGAAATGCTGCCCGGCAAGGACTTGCAGCTCTCCATTGGCATCTTCGGCGACTATGACGACAGGTTCATCCTGTGTCGGCCGCAGTTTGAAATGGAGGCCGAAAAGATCGTCGACTATATGTCCAGAATGAACCCCGTTCACGGCGGCAACGGCAATGGTGGCGAAGACCCGATTTATGGCATCTT
>DEGE01000021.1:26511-26721 GCA_002351365.1 Candidatus Saccharibacteria bacterium UBA2834 | reverse complement strand
TTAAGTCCGAGCACGGCACGCATCGCTTAGCGCGCCAGAGCCCGTTTAACGCCGACCATCTTCGCCAAACTTCCTTTGCGCTCGTGGAGGTATTGCCAATTATTCGCGACGATGCGGAAGTGCAAATTGATCCAAAAGATTTGCGTATTGACGTGTACCATTCCGGTGGTCATGGCGGGCAATCCGTTAATACGACGAATTCCGCGGTGG
>DEGE01000021.1:17849-26473 GCA_002351365.1 Candidatus Saccharibacteria bacterium UBA2834 | reverse complement strand
AGTCAGCTTCAAAATAAAGAGAAAGCCATGGAAATTTTGCGTGGCAAGCTACAGCAAATGATGCAAGACCAGAATGCCGAATCGGTCGATAAATTGCGTGCGGGTGAATCCGCTAGCTGGGGGCAACAAATCCGTAATTACGTACTCCATCCATATAAGCTCGTTAAAGATACGCGCACGAAATATGAAGAAACCGATACTGATGCCGTATTGGATGGTGCTATTGATAACTTTATTATTGCTTTCTTAGACAAATAAATGAGCTTATGTTAAAATCGTGGCATGATATTGCTCGATAATGTGACTAAATATTATCCTGGCGATACAGAGCCGGTACTTGATAATGTTACTTTGCATATTCAACCAAAGGAATTCGTTTTCTTGGTTGGTGAATCTGGTGCTGGTAAATCTACTCTTATTAAAATGCTTACGCGCGAAGAAAAACCAACCTCTGGCAAGATAATGGTGGGCGGTATTGACTATGATTATTTGCGCAAACGCCACATTCCGCATCTTCGTCGCCGCATCGGAGTAGTTTTTCAAGATTTGAAATTATTGCCAAACCGTACGGTTTTTGAGAATGTAGCTTTCGCGCTAGAGATCGTCGGCGTTTCGAACGCCGAAATCCGTCGCACGGTGCCGAAAGTTCTAGATTTGGTCGGTCTCGCCGATAAGGGAGATAAATTCCCAGATGATCTTTCAGGCGGCCAGCGTCAACGCGTCGCGATTGCCCGCTCAATGGCGCGCCAGCCAAAAATCCTGATTGCTGATGAGCCTACCGGGAATCTCGACCCAAAAATTTCAGCCGGTATTATGCGCCTACTTGAAGAAATTAATAATTTTGGCACAACTATCCTCGTTACTACTCACGATGTGAATATCGTGAATCAAATGCGTCGGCGTGTCGTCACGATTCAAGACGGTAAGATTATTGGCGATCAAAAGAGTAATGGTCATTATTATCTAGACGCCGAACGAGCGAATATTGCAAAACGCCCACTGGCGACCAGTGATTATAGATCGACTGTTGAAGAAATTCGCGCCGCTACAAATTCGCCACGTAGTAATGCGCATGCTGCCGCGCAGCGCCAAGCAGAAGCTAAGGCCACCGCGCAAAAACCAGCCAAGCCAACTACGCCAAGGAAAAGGATAATTCAATAATGCCAACTAGTAAAAAAGCTCAAACCAAAATAGATAACAAAAGTGCGCGCGAAGTTAGTAAGGAGCGTTTACGTCGTATTACTAAAGCACGCAAGCATCGCATCCGCACGACTGGCCGCGTTATTAAATATGGCGCCAAAAGTTTTGCACGCAACACTTGGCTAAGTGCTGCAGCCATCGCAATTATGGCAATCACCCTCATCGTGCTAGGTGCAACGATTATTGCCACCGATGTCATGAAGACAACGATTCGTGAAGTTGAGTCGCAGGTAGATATTTCCGTTTATATTAAACAGGAAGCCACGCTCGAGCAGGTAGAGCGCATCATTGGCCGTATGACGCAACTCGAAACCGTTACGAATGTTTCCTATGTTACACCAGAAGACGCTAACCGTACTACTATTGAAAACCTGATTCGTGATAATAATATTACAGATGAAACTATGATCAGTGAATTGTATGATGCGCCAAATGCGTTGCCTTGGACGCTGAATATTAAACTGGTTAGCCTTGACGACACTAGTGAGTTGGAAAATTTTGTCAATAACGATGAATCCACAAAAGATATGCTCGATGCACGTCCGCCGAGCTATGCAAACAAAAACCGCGAAACTATTGACCAGATTGCGCATATCATGAACCGCATTCAACTGATTGGCTTAGTGGCGGCAGGAGTCTTCGCGATTATTGCTATTCTTATCGTTTTCAATACGATTCGCATGGCCATTTTTAGTCGCAAGGAAGAAATCTATATGATGAAACTAGTCGGCGCAAGCAAATGGTTTATTACTGGACCATTTGTAGTAGAAGCAGCATTATATGGCGTCGTGGCTGCTATAGTGGCTGGCGCAGTGGTATACGGCGCAGTTTATGGCCTGAATACACAGATGGGTGCCATTATTTCTCCGACCTTTAACCTCATGAAAGATTATTGGTATTTTGTGGCGTCCGCATTCTTGCTAGGCGGGATTGTCATCGGTATTATTTCATCCTTGCTAGCCACGCGAAAATATCTTAAACTATAAATAATTAACCAGTCCAATGAAAACCACTTGCTTGCAAGTGGTTTTTGCTTATGCTATAATAATGCTACTATGACGATTAAGCGCAACATCTCATATCCAGTCATCGCGGCGTTTATCGTATTTTCTAGTATTTTCTCCATACCGGCCTCTGCATACACGCAACAGGACCTGCATAACATTAATTCCAAAATTTCTGCATTGCGTGCAGAGATTGCAGAATATGAACAACAGGCTGCGGCGCTTGCCGAACAGGCCAGCAATATTACCAATGCGATTGCAATGCTACAAAACGAACNNGACAGGCGACCATTAAAACCCAGATCGCCCTCAAAGAGGCCGAACACGAGCAACTCGTCGCCGACATCGAGACCGTCGCAACGCGTATTAACAACAACTCCGAAACGATTGGTTTTATTATTGCTCAGTATTATTACAATTCGAAGGTGTCTACGATCGAACGTCTAGCTTCATCCGAAAGCTTTGCTAGTTTTGTTGATAGCGAGGTCAATTTGAGTGGTGTTTCTGACACGCTATCCGAGATAATCGAAGAAAACCGCAACCTAAAAGATCAGCTCGAAATCAAAAAACATAATGCGGAATTAATATTGGCCGATCTCGATACGCAAAAGAATCAACTAGTCCAAAAAGAAATCGAACAAGCAAATCTATTAGCGCAGACGCGTGCCAACGAAGCTACTTTCCAAGCCATGAAGGCCGAAACGACCAGCCAAAAGTCTGCTCTCGAAGAAGAGCAACAGAAAATTCTACAAGATTTAGCGCGCCAATATAACGCTACAAACATCACAGCCGGCGACCCTAGCAAAGGTGGCTATCCTTATAGTGGCCAGTGCCCAGCTGCAAAGCTCAATGGTACTCAATATGGCGATCGTTGGGGCATGTATATTTGCGAATGTGTTAGCTATGCCGCCTGGAAAGTTTATAGTACTTATGGCTACATGCCAAACTGGGCCGGACGTGGCAATGCAAATCAATGGCTCGCAAATGCTCGTGCGGCTGGCTATACTGTTACGAGCACTCCAAAAGCTGGCGCAGTAGGCATTTCGATGGCCGGCGTCTGGGGTCACGCCGTGTGGGTAGAGGCTGTCAGTGGTAATCGTGTATATATTTCACAATACAATGCGCGCAATGCGGCTACCGGCTATTTGCCAGGGCAATACTCTGAACAATGGGTGGATCAGGGTATGTATACATATATCTATTTCGGCGGTTAATATCTCTCAAAGAGCCATTCATAGCTTAAACATGTTATAATATTTTTATGGTTAAAAAATCTGAAACTGCGAACAATCAAGATTCGGCCGGCAAAATAAGTGCGGCCGAGGCAACGCGAGATTTGTATTATTCTAGTCCCGCCTCTTCCATTAAAGTTAATTTGGCGACAACAATTATTGCTTGTTTTGTAGCCGTGGCGGTCGGTATCGTAATTGGGCTCAATTACGAAAATATGTCGATATATTTTGGCGGCACGAAGACTGCTTCGAGTAATATTAATTTCAATGGCCAACTAAATGATCTATATGACGAACTGAAAGCCACTTACGATGGCTCCATTGACGACGCAAAAGCCATTCAAGAAGCCAAGCGTGGCTTAGTAAATGCGGCCGGCGACACTTATACCTACTACATGACGGCCCAGGAAGCTGCAGATTTCCAAAAAGATCTTAGTGGTGACGTTGGTGCAGGGATTGGCGTAGAAATTGCTTTACGTGACGGTTATGTCACAGTTATGCGCACGACCGAAGGAAATCCTGCGCGCAAAGCCGGTGTTTTAGCGGGCGATATTATCTATAAGGCCGACGGTGAAGATTTAAGTGGAAAAACGACTGAGGAAGTCGCAAAGAAGCTTCGTGGCGAGGCGGGCACCAAAGTAGTTTTGACAGTTATTCGCGATAATAAAGAAATTGAGTTTGAGCTTACGCGTGAGACTATTAATAATGTCAGTGCATATATTGACTACAAAAAGGACAACGCCGTAATTACGATTACGCGTTTTGACCAGGATACTGGTTCAATTACGCGCAATCTCGCCAAAGAAGCATTAAGTAAAGGCTATGAAAAATTCATTATTGATTTACGCGGCAATGGCGGCGGTTATGTAACGGCAGCTCAAGATGTAGCCTCACTCTGGATCGATGGTAAGCTCGTCGTCGATCAGCGTTCAGCTTCGGGTGCTTATAATGAACAGACTAAAGCCAAGAGCGGCGGTGCAATTTTGGCTGGCAAAAAGACTACAGTCTTAGTTAATGGCACGACTGCGTCTTCTTCGGAAATCGTGGCTGGCGCGCTACAGGATTACGGTCTTGCGACAATTCTTGGCGAGCAAACTTATGGTAAGGGCAGCGTACAAGCTTTAAGGAACCTCAGTGGTGGCGAGATGCTTCGTGTGACGGTCGCAAAATGGTATACACCAAACGGTAAAAACATTAATGGCGAAGGTATTACGCCAGACAAAGTTGTTGAGCGCAGCTATGAGCAAATCAATCATAACGAAGATCCGCAAATGGATGCAGCACTCAAACAGTAATCTGTTATCTGTGCTATACTAATCTGGTAGATAAAGGAGGCAAATGGAAGAACAGGAGCAATCTGCAAATCCGGGATTCGATGTGTTTCAGTGGGCGAACTCCATCGACGAAATTAAAAACAATGTTTCAGTAGAATTATTCTTATTTAATAAAAACTACACACCATACAAGGTGCGCTATTCCGAAATGCTAACGCAGACCGTGCGCTCCATGTTTATGATTGAAGCAATTGAATATGTTATTAAAGAGGCCGATAAGGGTCTTGAATGTCGCGATTATGAATAGAGTGACGGTGAAGATAAAGTCATTTATCGTATCGACCTCGAAAAAGTCGGTCGCGCCGAAACGCTCATTCATCTCATCGAACATGAATATAAAGACATTGCATTCTTTACTGATGACGAATTCGAATTCAAGAAAATCAAAGGCATTGTAGCAAAATTTAGCTATCCAGGAGAAGATGGCCAGAAGGCTTTCTATGTCGCTAAAAACCTAGCTGCTTCTTCAGCGCTAAAAGGCAAACTGAGCTGGGAATTAAATGGTGAAAGTTTTGAGCCACTCACGGCTGATGTCGCTATTAAAGTTCCAGAAGGTAATGAGTGTGTGATTGTTGATGGCAATATCGTTATCTATAATCAGGCAAAGTTCGAAAAACTATTCCAATATGACTATAAGTCGCAAATGATTTCCGAGCAGAAAGCTAAGGAAATTGAAGACGCCTATAGCCTTAGTTTTCCGGAGGGACTAACATTAAATGCGTTACTCGAAGAAAAGAAGCCTCTCGTTAAAAAATTGCAGAGCATCGAGATTGGCGAAATGAAGCAAGATCAGTTGCTTGATTATGCCGACGAAATGAAACTCGAATTAATGACCGACGATCAGGGCAAAATCATTATTATGGATGACAAAGATCTTAGTATGTTTGTCAATCTGCTTAGTGAAGATTATTTCATTTCGCCAGTAAACGGTCGCCGCTATGAAATCAAGAGTAAGAAATTGCTCGACGAGCCAGAAGGCGAACCGCCACGCGGTCTTGAGGGGTAGTTATGCTTATTGACACGCATTGCCACATCCACGACAAGGGATGTTACGATTTACCACCCGATGAAGTTCTGGCACATATGCACGAGAATGGCGTCGAAAAATGTATCGTAATAGGCACGGATCCAACCGATTCGAAAAATGCGTGTCTTTTTGCGTCTGAGCATTCAGAAGTATGGTGGACTTATGGTTATCATCCAAACGATTTTGATGGCGATAAGATAAAACTCGAGAAAGACCTCATTGCTGCGAAAGAAATCCTCCATGACAAGAGGCTGGTTGCTATTGGCGAAATTGGGCTAGATTATCATTTTGATGGCTATAATAAAGATTTCCAGATTTACTTATTGGAAAATATGCTGCAACTAGCGCAAGATTTGAAATTGCCAGTTAGTTTTCATATTCGCGACGCATTCACGGATTTTTGGCCAATTTTCGACAATTTTCATCTAGTCCCCAGCGTATTACATTCCTTTTCCGACAATGAACAGCATCTTCAAGAGGGACTCAAGCGAGGGCTATATACCGGCGTGAATGGGCTCTCGACTTTTGCGCAGATTCCTCATGCTCCACTAGATAGGACTATTCTAGAAACGGACGCTCCATTCTTGACACCAAAGCCATTTCGTGGTACAATAAATAAGCCTGGTTATGTAAAAAACATAGCCGAATGGGCGGCGGAGTATTACGGTGTGACCGTTGCAGAAGTTGCGCGGGTTACCACTGCTACCGCTGAACAATTATTTAAAATCTAGAGGAAGGGCATCATGTACTACGAAGAAGATGAATATACGGCCGAATACCAAATCCCGTCTCAGTTTTTAGCGCCAAAACGCCAAAATGCCGACGATACGCCAAAACCTCAAGATTTCGCCGACTTTAAGGCCGCATCGCCAATTAGCAATAATGGCGCCCTACGGGCGGCCTATGCTCAACATGTTGCGGCAACTTACGATGAGCGCCAACTATATAAGGAGCTAACCGCCGTATCGGACGAGGTGATGAAATGTCGAAATTCAATTTTGGCCAAAATCTATTAGGGAATCGCGCGAAGCCTAATGTGAACGAGCGTCGCAAGGCGGTTGAGCGTGATTTAATTAATGCAGAATCCGCCCTCGGGCGTACGCTTTTTGGTGACGTTAAACCTGGCCACATCCGCGAATTTTTCTGTCTTCAGCAAAATGTCTGGTTATGGTATGAAGATGGCCTAATTATCCGCTACGAAGTGCGCGAAAATGGCGTGTATAAGCGTGTTGGTACGAAAGATTATGAAAAAGTTACCGGTGTCGAACTGCAGCATTTTGTCGATGCTACCAAGGCTTATCTCAAGCTAGTCAAAACCAACATCTATCATCTATAATATTCTTATGTCTTTTCGGCGTGGGCTTCGTACAAATGAGAATGTCCTGATTGCGGTTGACGTTTTAGTGCATAGTCGAGCTGCATTTATGGGTATTTTTTTGATGGCCTTCATGATGGGGGTCTCACTAAGTCAGTCGCCTACGTCGTATTTGGTCTATAACATTGTGCGCTATGTTTGTATGGGGGCCTTCGCGGTTCTCTTTCTATGGGTGACGAAGCGTCATACGTTGGCAGCCTGGCGTATTAGTGCGGTATTCTCTATTTCGCAGATGCTGGCAGTTATTTTGCTTGATCCGACGGCGGATTATTTTCCATTCGTCATAGCAGTATTATCCGCTTTTGAATCGATGCTATATTGGCGACCGAAAATGTATTTTGATGTTAATGAGGTTAGTAATGAACGTCGCTTGCGTTTTAAGACGGTGGGGCAACTTATTGTTGAAGTTATAAAGATCATAATGCCGGTAATCCTCGGCATATCTATCGTTAAAACTAGCTACGAGCTAACTAGTATTGTAATTTTAGCCATCTCGGCTTTTCAGCTACTATTGTCCATTTTATTCCGTCCAACTCATCATTTGCCTAGTCAAAAAGTTAATTTTGCTGCAGCTTTCGAAAAAGTATCCAATAATCCTTCGTTGCAGAAAATCATGTGGATTCAAGTCTTACGAGGTGTGTTATTGACTGGTTCGGCATATATAATTATTGTTTCGATTCATCTATATCAGAATGTAGATTCCAGCCTAGATCTAGGTATTTTTACTGCTATTGGCTCACTTTTGTCGATTATTTTGCTGTTACTATATCGTAGAGTTGCCAAGCGAAAAGGCTCACAGATGACTATATTAGTTGGGCTATGCTCGCCGATTATTCTATTGCCGGTGGTATGCTTTTTATTCCCGGGTAGTACCATTGCGGCAATTGTATTTTACGTTTATACGCAATGTGTTCTTGAAACATTTTATAATCAAGTGATTGCTGTTAAGCGCCTACAGGACATTATGAAGCAACATCTACGCGACGATTCGTTGCGCATCGAAGTTGAATCAATGAGTGAAGTTGCATTGACAATTGGCCGTGTAGTAACATTGGTCGCACTATTATTGATGGTGCAGATGGGGCTAGAGCAATATATTATGGTTTTTGCAATAATATCATCTTTAGCAATCATTCCGTTCGTGCGAATGGCGCTGTCGCGCAAAGAAGTGCGGCAAGCATAAGCAGTTGCATTTACGACAGAAGTTGTTGTAATATCATAATTAATGATTTATTTAGACCACGCGGCGGCGACGCCGGTATCGCCAAAAGCACTTCAGGCTATGAAGCCATATTTTTCTGAGAAATTTTTTAATCCATCCGCGGCATATTTGCCATCTGTCGAAATCAGGCGTGAATACGAGCGCGCTAAAGATGAAATCGCGCACGTTATTGGCGCGAAAGGGGCAGATTTAGTTATGACGTCGGGCGCGACCGAGTCGATTAATCTTGC
>DEGE01000021.1:17075-17835 GCA_002351365.1 Candidatus Saccharibacteria bacterium UBA2834 | reverse complement strand
GGGGCAGAAGTTCTAATATCCGCAGTTGAGCATGCGGCGGTTCTTGAAAATGCCAAGCGGGCAGGCAAATATCAAACAATTGACGTTGACCAGAATGGTCGAGTGGATTTAGAGGATTTTCGTCGTAAGCTGACAGATAAGACGCAATTCGTTTCGGTCTGTTTAGTTAGTAGCGAAACTGGGACGGTCCAGCCAATCTCGGATTTAGCGCGTATCGTTGTGGCAGAGCGCCAACGGCGTGCTTTGGCGGGGGAATCCACTCCGCTATATCTACATTGCGATGCTTCGCAGGGGCCAGGATTAATGGAGGTAAAAGTTGGCCGTTTGGGCGTGGATTTGTTGACTATTAATGCCGCAAAAGTTTATGGTCCGAAGGGTGTCGGCGCACTGTATGTTGGGCATAGCGTACGATTAAAGCCGTTAACTGTCGGCGGTGGTCAGGAAATGGGACTAAGAAGTGGCACGGAAAATGTTCCGGGCGTAATTGGCTTTGCTGCCGCACTTACCGAAGCGGAAAAACATATCTACTCGGAGCGCAAAAGGCTCCAGGAGCTCAAGCACATTCTGGTACAAAATCTTGCGGATTTGCCAAATATTAAATTCATCGGCAACCCAAAAACTCAGTTGCCAAATATTCTGGCCATTTCGCTGCCGGGCATAGATGCCGAGCGGGTAATCTTTGCTCTCGAAGATAAAGAAGTGTATCTATCGACGGGTGCAGCCTGCGCGGCTAGCAAGGGGATTAAATCGCCGACTTTGC
>DEGE01000021.1:8159-17067 GCA_002351365.1 Candidatus Saccharibacteria bacterium UBA2834 | reverse complement strand
GTTTGAATGATGAAGAAATAGCTGGATCATTGCGCATCTCGTTAGGCAAGTTAAATGATGTCGAAAACGTCACTGAGGCATGCCAGATTATCCGCGAAGCAGTTCAGGCGGAACTAGATAGGGGTAGATAGTCTTCTACCAATGATAACTATTCTCTGCTGGGGCGGTTGGGGGAGTGCTTCCGTTCCCGTTCTTGCCAGTTTTGTCGCGCATTTCGCGCAAATCATTTGAGTCATTAAGGCTATTATCGATAACCTCTTTTATGTCGTCCATGCTCGGGGCGTTTCCGGTTGATTGCTTATTGTCGTCATTGCCTTCTGTTCCATTCATCGCCCTGTTGGCCTCGGCGATTTTTTGCTCGATTCTATCGCGAGCATCCTCCGCATTGGCATCCTTTGAATTGAGGCCGTCCGAAAGGCAACCGTCATTGTAGAGTTTTGACATTGCGATATTATATCTCGTAATGGCTTCGAGATACTCTTCTTGAACAGTTAGAGCGTCCGCCTGTTTTTCTATGCTATATGATAAGTTGACGTTTATTTTGCAAATCATCTCGTCTGGCGGATTAAGGTCTGCGGACTTCTCGAAGTTAGCCTCGGCATCAGAGTACTTTTGTAGATGTAGATTCGATACGCCTTCATTGTAATGTGGTAGATAAACTTCAAATGGATTTGCTATGCTTTGGTTCTTAGAAAGCGACGCGGACGAACTATAGTTTTTATTATTGTACGAAAAAGACATTAGAATATTATAGATACCAGGTCGCAAAAAGACGGCGGACAAAATAACTAGTAACGATAGAGGAATAATGGCGAATTTAAACAGCTGCTTCCGTCTTGTTTTGCGGACTTTTTCTTGATCTATAATGGCGGGATCTAGATTTATCATTTCATCGGTTTCCTCTCTAGTAGAATCTTATTCAATATATAGGCAAACTCCCATAGTAGCAAAGCAATAAAGCCGAGCGCTGAAATCCAGTAATACTCTTTGTAATTATCTCTATCCTCCATTACGTACTCCTGGAGGCCTTGATTGATCCCGTCTAGCAGTTTTACGTCGACCATCCCATTATTGCGGTAACTGTATTTGAGTCCCAACTCATCTCCGATTTTTGCAATATTTGTTTTATTGAGCCTCGAAACTATATTCCTATCATATTCGTCCTTAATTTCGTCATTCGTAATCTGCCCCGACGAATTAATCTTATATAGCTGAGCGCCAGACTCCGTGCCATATCCCAATACTAAGCCAGTTAGGGCTACCGATTTTAGCTCTTCTGGTATTACTATTGAATCGTTTGCGTTATCTTCGCCGTCGCCGAGATAAAATAGCACAACACCTCGCTTTGTAGTGCTTTGGTTTTGGCTGCGTACGATATGGCCGGCGGCCTGCTTGAGCGCATCATTGATATTCGAGTCGGCGCTAAGTGACGAGTTCTTTGGCGACAATGAATTTACTGCGGTAACTAGCATATTGTAGTCGGACGTTAATGGCAGTGCAGTGTAGGTCGAATAATCGCTTGCGATTATGGAGAAGCTGGACCCGTTGAAGCGCCTGCTAATCTCCAAGATATCATCGATAGCCATCTTATATCTCATCGTGCTGCCGCCGTCACAATCTTTTGCCGACATGCTTCCCGACATATCAACGATAAAATAAACGTCGAGATTATTGTAAACTACACGCGTAGGGGTCACGTCATATGTCGCCGGCCGAGCCATAGTGCAGAGAAGTAAGACGATTAATCCTATTCTCCTAAAGAACTTAGTATGCCGAAATTCTTTTTTACTGATACAGAAAACAGTAAAACATAAACATGCCGCTAAGAGGATTACGATAATATAAACTGGGATAATTGAGTTAAATGTCATACTTTTAGCCTCCAGATTACAAATAGGAGAATACCGGTTACGATGGCTAATGCGATTATGTAATTATTTGGCGCATCGGTTTCAACCCTCTTCGCGTCGCTGAGTGTATATTTCTCCAATGATGCCATAATGCTCTCTGTAATCATAGATACGCTAAGCGATTTATTTTGCCCAAGCCTGACGTAGGCGCCTTTCGTGTTAGAGACGACATCTTCGAACTCTCTCGATGAGTTGTGGTAGCCGAAGTCCTCGGTTTTTCTCTCAGATTCATTAGTGTCTATGCCGTAAATGATTATCCCTCGAGATTTTGCGTATTCGCCGGCCTGCTCAAGTGATAGGTTTATTGTATCGATTCCTGTTTGGCCATTATTGTCGGTAGCTAAAATGACCGCCCTTGCTCTCGTGTCTTGATCTTTCTCTCCCATATTGTTTACGCAATTTACCAAACCATTTCCTATTAAGGAATAACGACCATCTACTCTGACTAAATCGGCATAGTTTCTAATATTGCTACCGCTACTCATATTTTCAATCGTTTCAGCCAACGCGGCGTAGTCGTTGGTTAATGGCAACACTTGCATTGCCGCGCCGTCAAAGATTGTAATGCCAATTCTTTCACCCTTCAGATTGGAGGAGATATCGCCATAATAATTAAGAACATCGACGACGTATGGATGCATGGAGTAGCTGACATCGAGACATAGCATGATGTCTCTGGCCGCGTTCTGATTTTGGTCCAATACTCTTGTAACTGGACGGGATGCAATCATGGTGCTGATTGCTAGGGTTACCATGAAAACCGTAGACGCCGCCACGATTAGGATGCGATAGAAAAGTGTGGCTTTTTTGTACGCATCTAATTTTTTGATATTTTCAGTATGCGCAATAATTGCTTTGTTGATAATTTTGCGTTTATTTTTCAGGAAACGCCAAATGGTCGCCCCGGTAATGGCGAGGAGCGCGAGTAGTGGCAGAATGAATAATAGTTCGTATCGCATTATTGTTTCCTAATTAAATCTCTTGCTTTTTGGGCGGATTGTGCCACGAGGCCTTGCTCGAGCATATCGAATTCGTCTGGATAGTATTTGCCAATCAGGGTCGCTAAATCTTTGTGATGGCTTTGCTTTAAATCTTCCAAGGTCATAACTTCGGCGTGGAAACCGAGCGCCTCATAGTAGAATGTACGCACGGCTTTACTTAATTGTTGATGCGCGACCGAAGCGCTGGTGCGGTGATCGTTGTAATAAGTTTCTATTTGGTCAATAATGCCTAGGTATTTTTGCTTAAGGGCATTTAAGTCGACGCCTTTTGGCGCAAGCGGCTTGAGCGTATGAATTTGCTTAATAGTCTTTTTGCGGGTAGTGTAGAGGATTAATCCAACAACGGCGCCAGCGCAGAGTAGGAAGAATGCGCCGATTAGAGCCCATACGCCACTATAGTAAACTGGGCCGTAGAATTCATTTTCTAGCATGTTTTTGCTCCTCTAGCATCGTATAGATGCGCTGAATGGCATTTTCGGAACTATCAACGAATGAACATACAACACCAAATCGACGCAAGTTGCGGCGAATGTTCTCGCGTTGTTTTTCACGATATTCTTCTTCGGCTTTAGCGACTTTTTTGTTGTCGCGGAAAAATAGCGGCAAGCGGAGATTGTCTTCAATGTCGCGCGCATCTTGCTTTAATAGGTTTTTGTTGGTCAATTGTGAATCTTCGACTAAAATAAACATCTGTTCATGACGAGCGCCAAGGCGACGGACGTAATTAACGTTTAGTGAGGCGGCCGTGGCTGGATCTGTAATAATAATCAGGAACATACGCTCGTGATACATTTTACTGACGTAGGACAATAACTGATTTATGTTACTGTCGGCAGCCTCGAGCGAGATAGAGTGATCATAATGGCTCAAGAAATTTTCAATATGAGCCGTGCTTTCTTTAAGCTTGAAGCGTTTAGTCTGGCTAACGTCGCCATAGACGCAGCCGATTAAGTCGCCATGTTTTTGGGCGATATAGGCCATAATACTGGCGCAATATACTGCAATGTCGCCTTTTTTCTCGCCACTCGGTGCTAAAGCGGCCATAGTCTTGCCACTATCGGCCACAATCATGATGTTGTGCTTACGAATTGCAATATAGCGGCGAATCATTACATTGCGTGAACGCGCCGTAGCTTTCCAGTCGATATCCTTAATATCGTCGCCATAGGTGTATTCGCGTAAGTCGTCAAAATCCATACTGCGACCCTTAAAGACGGAACCGTAGTTGCCAGACAATGCAGTTCTAACTCGACGTTGCGAGTAGATCATCATCTTCTTTTGGACTCGTGCAAGATATTTAGGCATTTTTGTGTGAAATTNNTAATCAATTATGGGGTTTTAATTTTGCTAAAGATTGCGTCAATGATAGCTTCGGAATGTACGCCATCGGCTTCGGCTTCGTAGTTTAAGATGATGCGATGGCGGAGTGCTGCGTGACGTAATTGTTTGACGTCATCTGGTGTTACGTAGGCGCGGTTATTAATCAACGCGAGTGCTTGTGCGACGCGCATCAATGAAAGTGAGCCACGTGGGCTAACGCCATACTCGACGTAGTGGGCCAAATTCAAATCGATAACTTCTTTTGGATTGCGAGTGGCTTGGACGATGTTGATGATGTAATTCTTGATTGAATCGTCAACTGCTACGCGTTTGCAGTATTCCTGCATTTTCTTAACTGCGTCAATTCCGACTTTTTCGCTGTCAGCCAATGGCGCAGTTGTGGCGCCGGCAATTGTGTAATTTAGCACCTGCAATTCTTCATCGCGGCTCGGATAGGTAATTACCTCCTTTAATAGGAAACGGTCAAGCTGAGCTTCTGGCAATTCGTAAGTACCTTCTTGTTCGATCGGGTTCTGGGTTGCTAGTACAAAGAATGGATCTGGCATTTCGTATTTAATGCCACCAATACTGACCTGGCGTTCCTGCATGGCTTCGAGCATAGCACTTTGGGTTTTAGCGCTAGAGCGGTTAATTTCATCAAGGAGTACAAAGTTGGCATGAACCGGGCCAATTTGTGTTTCAAAACTTGCATTTTGTGTGTTATAAATTTGGGTACCAATAATGTCGCTCGGTAGCAAATCTGGCGTACATTGCACGCGGCTGAAGCTACCGCTAGTGGCCTCAGCGATTGTTTTGGCGGCGAGCGTCTTGGCGAGACCTGGCACGGACTCGAGTAGAATGTGTCCGCCCGCAATCAGTGATACTAAAAGTGACAGGCGCAATTCTTCTTGGCCGACCACTTTTTTGCGGAAAGCATTATTAATTTTGTCGATGCTAGTTTTGGCGTCTATCAGATCGCTCTCTACTAGCTGTGGATTGGCAGTTGGGTTCATTTGTCTCCTTTCTATGCCCAATACAGGCTAATGTTGTTTGCCATTAAAATTTTCTCTTCGTCGGTATATGGATCGGGTTGGTCGAAATAGTGGTCGTCTTCGAATAGGGTATTTGGTAACACATCCATGTAAGTTACGCCATCGGTATCAATCCAGAATTTATCGGAAACTTCGGTGGTAATGTTGCCAACTACGCCAGCCGTCATGCTCGGGGAATAAGACTTTAGAATATTTTCTGCAATCTGAATTTGGAACGAAGTCTTAAGAATGTCGGCGAACAGCAAAATATTTCGACTGTTAAATGCGCGTGGGTCGAAATTCGGATTTGGGTCTTTTTCGGCGTTAATTTCCGAAAAAGCCGTACGCTTGCGCTCCTCGATTACGCTCTGGAAGCTAGACTGAATATATTCGTATTCACCCTGCGAAATGGTTGGATTTAACACGAATTCACCCTTGCTTGTAACAGCCCCAAGGCTACGCGTAATGTCGTATGGGTCGCTAATTTCGGAATATTGCAAAATGTAAATGTATGCATGAAGGTGTGCCGCCAACTCAATGCAAGAAAGCAGAGAGCTTTTTTTGAGGCAAAAAATGATAGATTCAGTATCTTTGTACTGCATTAACTTAACCGCCAACTGGTCTCCCAACGCCTGACGATTAGGATAAAACATTCCACCTCCTCATAACCTATATCTATTTTAGCATAAACATTTCGCAAAAAATTGATTTTTGGGATTGTTTTAACGGGCATTTGCTGCGATGGCGAAAAATCATTTTTATGTTATAATCATAAGAATGAAAGTTTTTCTTGGAATGTCTGGTGGCGTTGATTCGGCTGTTTCAGCCTATCTTTTGCAGCAGCAAGGGCATGAGGTGGTCGGCGTCTACATGAAAAACTGGAGCAAAAATTTGCCGGGCATGAAATGTCCTTGGGCGGAAGATTTAGCCGACGCAAAACGTGTGGCTGTAAAACTAGGCATTGATTTTCGCGTATTTGATTTCGAAACGGAATATAAACAGAAAGTTGTCGACTATATGTTGACGGAATATCAGAAGGGTAACACGCCCAATCCGGATATTATGTGTAATCAGGAAATCAAGTTCAAATTATTCGCCGAAACAGCTTTCGAGCAGGGGGCTGAAGTAATCGCAACTGGGCATTATGCTAAGACGCGCGGCAACGAATTGGTCATGGCTAAAGACGATAACAAGGATCAAACCTATTTCTTGTATCGTATAACGCCGGAAGTAATCGCAAGGACTATTTTCCCAGTCGGAGATATGCTCAAGCCAGAAGTTAAAAAACTGGCAGAAGAAATCGGCCTCGCGGTCGCGCACAAGCCAGAGTCGATGGGGGTTTGTTTTGTAGGTGAGGCGAATATGAAAGATTTCTTGGCGGAATTTGTTGAGACAAAGCCTGGCAAAATTATCGAACTTGAAACTGGAACCGAGCTTGGCATACATGATGGTGCAATTTTTTACACGCTTGGTCAGCGTCACGGTCTCGGTTTGACGCAAGGCCTGCCGTACTATGTTGTCAAAAAGGATATGGATGCCAATATTGTGTATGTCTCGCAAAATCTTAATGCGCGCAAGCTTTGGTCTAACGAAGTAAAGCTGCGCGACATTGTGCTACGTGCGCCAGCTGATGGTGAAATTATGGCACGCATTCGCCATCGCGCACCATTGGTTTCCGCAACGTATGATGCATCAACTCAAATTGTGCTTTTTGCCGAAGAGCAGAAGTCGCTCACGCCTGGTCAATCAGTGGTATTCTATCGCGGTGACGTTTGTCTTGGCGGTGGAATCATCGAGCATTAAAAACCGCCCCGGTTAGGGGCGGATAGACGCGGAGACGTTGGTCATGATTTATAAGTCTTCAGCCAGGATTTGATAGCCTTAGCTGTAGAAGTACTCCCATCTCGCGTATAGCTGATCACGTATTTGCCGCCTTGACGCTTAGCAATCGTGGCAGCCTTGAACGTATACTTGCCGTTCTTATAAGTATGCGTGCAGCGTGCAACTCCACTCTTATAAGAGGTCTTTTCGCTCACGGTCCAGTTCATCTTCTTGGCATATTTCGCCAGCTTCTCGGCCGCGATGTTGGCCTTATCCTCAAGGAAAGCTTTTTTATCGGCCGGATTGGCGTAGTTCTTCAAAGAACGCTTGATGCCTTCCAATGGATAAGCTGCTCCTCCGATCTTGAAGGTAGTCTTGATGCTACCTCCTTTGCGCTGAGTTGTCTGTGTTACGCGGAACACATAACGACTGCTATTGCGCAGAGTGATAGATGTTATGATCCTACCCGGTGCTTCGGACTTACCTTTCACATCGGCGGTCCAACCGTAGTATTCGCCAGCGTTGACGAGTGCCTTAGTCTGCTGCGTGGAGCGACTCTTGACTGGGGCACTGTTGGGGGCAGCGGCGTACGCCACATTGACGCTACCGAGCGCCACAAATACTGCGAGCAACATAGATGCGATAACGGTGATGGTCTTTTTCATGACAACACCCCTTTCTAAAGAGCTGGGAGCATCGCTTGCTCCGATACAAAATGGGATACTGTAGTTATAGTGCAACTACATATATAATTATACAACAGAAAGCCAAAAAAGTCAAGAATATTGCTTATGTTTTCTGCATCTGTCAGATTATTGTATAATAATCAGATGAATGCAAGTGAAGTACGCCAAAAATATCTCGACTTTTTGAAATCTAAGGGGCATGTCGAAATTGCCCCAGCACCACTCGTGCTCGAAAACGACCCTACGACATTATTTACCGGCTCTGGCATGCAGCCACTCCTTCCATTTTTGCTCGGCCAGCCACACAAAGAAGGCAAGCGTCTGACTGACTCCCAGCCATGCTTGCGCCTACAAGACATCGACGACGTCGGCGACCCGCGCCACACTACGGTTTTCGAGATGCTTGGCAACTGGTCACTTGGCGATTATTTCAAAGAGGAGCAGATTCGCAATTTCTTCACTTTCTTGACCAAAGAAGTCGGTCTCGATCCGGCTAAAATCTATGTCACTTGCTTTATTGGTAACGAAAAATACGGCATCCCACGCGACGACGAGGCTGCTCGCATTTGGCAACAAGTTTTCAAAGAAGCTGGCATCGATGCCGAAATCGCTGAAATCGACACCGCCGAGAATGGCGACAAACGCGGCATTAAGGGCAATGAGCGTATCTTCTTCTATAACGATAAAGAAAACTGGTGGTCCCGCGGTGGCGGCATTGAAACCACGCCAATCGGCGACCCGTGCGGCCCAGATTCTGAAGTCTTCTATGATTTTGGTGAAGAGCATCAAGATGAAGCCAAATATGGCAAGGCGCACCCGGCCTCCGATGGTGCTCGCTTTATGGAGATCGGTAATCAAGTCTTCATGCAATATCGTCGTCTTGAGGATGGTAGCTTTGAAGAACTCAAAGATAAAAACGTCGACTTTGGCGCCGGCCTCGAACGTATCACGGCTGCCTCGATGGACTCTTATGATGTCTTCAAGATTTCGCTTCTAAAGCCAATCGTCGACAAGCTTGTCGCTCTTTCTGGCAAGAGCTACGAATCAAATACCGCCGAAATGCGCGTCATTGCCGACCATCTTCGCGGTGCTTATCTTTTGACCGCCCAAGGCCTCAAACCTTCCAACAAGCAGCAGGG
>DEGE01000021.1:5565-8130 GCA_002351365.1 Candidatus Saccharibacteria bacterium UBA2834 | reverse complement strand
CAAGATTTCTTGGCTGAAGTTTTGCCACTCATTGCTGAAAACTACAAGGATTTGCCAGATAGTATTCTTACTACTCGCGAACAAGTATTGGAAGTTCTCAGTCACGAAGAGCAAGCTTTCCGCAAGACGCTTCGTCGTGGCATGCGCGAACTTGTCCGCTTCCAAAAAGACGGCCTCACTGGCAAAGAATTGTTTATGCTTCAGGACACCTATGGTTTTCCAATGGAGCTTTCCGTCGAAGAGGCTTATCGTCAAGATATCCCACTCAGTGAAAACTGGCGCAAAGAATTTGATGATTCTTTGGCAGAGCAACGTGAACGCTCCAAGACTGCTAGCAAAGGCATGTTTAAGGGTGGCCTCGAAGACCATGGCGAGCAGACTACCAAGTATCATACTGCGACCCATCTTTTACTCGCCGCCCTCCAAAAGCTAATCGATCCAAATATCGGTCAACAGGGTAGCAATATCACCGCTGAGCGTCTTCGTTTCGATTTTAATCTTGACCGCAAACTTACGCCAGAAGAAAAGCAACAAATTGAGGATCAGGTCAACGAATGGATCAAGGCCGACCTTAAGGTTGTACATGATGAATACGATAAGGCCTACGCTCGCGACACGCTCAAGGCGCATGGTCAATTCTGGGACAAATATCCGGAAAAGCTCACCGTTTATACGATTGGCGATTTCGACAATCCAGTGTCGCGCGAAGTCTGCGGCGGCCCGCACGTCGAACATACTGGCGTCATAGGCCACTTTAAGATTAAAAAAGAGGAGTCGAGCTCCGCTGGCGTGCGTCGCATCAAGGCAATCGTCGAGTAGTAAAACGAAAAGTGGCAGCCTTTCGAGGCTGCCTTTTTGTAAGAAGAACTACTTGCGATAGCTGTAGCGACAAAGTTTCTGGTGTGCGTGCGGTAGTACCCAGAGTAAGTACTGAATCGCCGTAATGAAACCGAAGCGACTTTCGTATGAATGTCCGTCGGTATCCCATTTGCCAAAGCTACTGATTGCGTTGATGCGCATGACTTTTTCGCAGAGCTCGCCGCAAGCAAAAGCAAGTTCGCGCTTGTCGATAACCAATTTAGGCTCCTGGTTATAGAGCTTTAGCGCATACTCGAATGCGGGTAAGGTCGGCTTGATTTCAGTTAGGATATCCTGAATTTGGTCGGCATCCTTTCGAGATAGCGCTCCTTCGTCGAGACAGTTGGCAATCGCATCAATTGCCTCACTGATTCCGTCGAAGTACTTTTCAATCTGTGCCATTGGAACCACCTCCATTTCTAATAGCAACAGTCTATCTTCTAATTATATCACAAATTGCGATAAAAGTCAAAACGCTAGCGATTTTTTCTTGACATAATGTTATAATCTAAGCATGAGTATCTTTTCTCGCAAGAAGACAGTTGAGGACGACGAAGTCGCCCCATTGAAGAACAATTCCGATGACTATTTGCTCGCACTAGATATTGGTACGGAATATGTCAAAGCTCTAATTGCGAAGAAAAGTAAGGGCGACGTGCACATTGTTGGTGTCGGTAAGGCGCATGAAGCTCCAACTAACATGTATTCTGGTGCAATTGCGGATATTCAAGGTGTAGCCAAAACTTGCGAAGAAGCCCTAATAAAGGCCGAAGAAATGGCTGATGTGCGCGCTAAGGAAGTTGTGGTCGGCATCGCTGGCGAGTTAATTAAGGGCAACACGGCATCTATCAAATATCGTCGTAATGATGCTAGCAAACCGATTACCGAAGAGGAAATGGGGCAGATCATCAAAAAAGTGCAACAGCGTGCTGGCGAAAAGGCTCGCCGTGAGGTTGCAATCGAGACAAATAATCCAGATGTCGACGTGCGCCTAATCAATTCTGCGCTCGTGTCGTTGCGGATAGATGGCTACAAAGTCTCCAACCCAATTGGTTTTAAGGGCAAAGAAATAGTTGTGCAGCTATACACCGCATACGCGCCGTTGGTGCATATTTCCGCAATCGAGAAAGTCTGCGACGAACTGGAGTTGGACTTGGTCACGGTTGCGGTAGAGCCATTTGCGGTATGTCGTGCTTGCTTAGGTGAAGATGTCGAGTCGAATTTCTCCGGTATCGTGATGGATATTGGTGGTGGCACGACAGATATTGCTATTGTTGATGACGGCGGCGTTGATGGCACCAAGATGTTCTCGATTGGCGGTCGCAGTTTTACGCATCAGATCGCCAACAAACTTGGCCTCAGCTTCGATGATGCCGAAAAACTAAAATTGCTGAGCGATGATCCAAAAATGAAGCCGGAAATCCGCAAAAAACTCGATGCCGCTATCGATCGTAATCTTGAAGTATGGCAGTCGGGCGTGGAACTAGCACTTGAAGAATTTGACCAGGTCGATACGATGCCAGGGCAGATTTTGCTTTGTGGTGGCGGTGCAAGCCTCAGTCAAATTCCAGAAACCCTAGCGACTGGCGACTGGTATAAGGAATTGCCATTTGCGCGTCGGCCAATTGTGCGCCTAATTGAAATCGAGGATGTTGCTGGTATCGTGAATGACACGGATCGTGAGCTCGATCATACTTTCGTCACAGC
>DEGE01000021.1:4598-5556 GCA_002351365.1 Candidatus Saccharibacteria bacterium UBA2834 | reverse complement strand
TGCGCGTCGGCATTGACACATTAATTGGCGTTAAAAGTGGCAGTGGCATTAAGGCTAAATTAGCCCGTCTATTACGTAATTAAAAAATAACCCCACTGGGGTTATTTTTTGTCGATTTCGATATATTTTCCCTCGGGGAGTTTGCCGAGTAAATATGATCCAAAAATTCGGCGGTGTAGGTAGGTGACCTTATAGCCGAGTGCGTCAAAAGTGCGGCGGATTTGACGATTGCGTCCTTCACTCATCGTGACTTCCCAATCTTTGCGAGAGCTGTCAGATAAACGGGTGAGACCGAGCTGGCTGCGACCATCAGGTAGGCTGACGCCGAAATCTGCAATCATTTGTTGGTGTAATGGTTCAAGATCGCGATCGAGTTTAACATCGTAAACCTTAGTCTTAACGAACTTTGGATGTGTCATCTGAAAAGCGAAGTCGCCATCATTGGTTAGCAATATTAGACCAGAAGAATCCTTGTCGAGTCGGCCGACGTTCTTTAGTGACTGGAATTCTGGCGGTAACAACTCGTATATCGTCGGCGTGTCGCCTTGGCGCTTGCGGCTACAGACGTAGCCCTTTGGCTTATTTAGCATAATGTAAACCAGTTTTTGCGCCGTAATCTCTTTGCCAGCAATTTCTATTTTGTCGTTTACGCCGACGCGCCGGCCAATCTTGGCGACCTTGCCATTGATGAGAACTTTGCCGTCCTCAATCAGCTTATCGGCCTCACGTCGCGAGACGCCAAAATTAGTGGCCAGGTACTTATTTAGGCGGATTTCATCTTGCATAAATCAGGAGATGGCTCCCATGTCTTGTGGGCCCATCGGTTGAATGATTTGCTGGATTGGTTGTGCCGCCGGCTGAGCTTGTGGCTGAGTTGCTGCAGGGGTTGGCTGAGCTTGCGGCTGCTGGCCGGCTTGTGGTGCTGGTGCACCTTGCTGTGCCGGGGCCGCCGGCGGAG
>DEGE01000021.1:0-4572 GCA_002351365.1 Candidatus Saccharibacteria bacterium UBA2834 | reverse complement strand
GCGGTGCGCTAGCCGGATTGGCGGCAGCACCCTGAATATTAGGACTAATGTTTGTATTTTGTTTAACTTGGCGCGCTGGGTTTTTGATCAGCTCTTCGGCGGCTGCTTTACGTGCGGCGATTTCCGCCTCAGCTTTTTCTTTGGCTGCGGCCGTGACTTCATCGCCTAGCAATTCCGCATTCATGCGGGCGGCCATAGAATTAGGGTCGACTTTGTCGGAGGTGGCCAAATCACTTGAGAGTTCATCTTCAAGATCTGATAAATAACCAGGCACGGCAACTTTAATTTGAACATCGACGCCAGGATCTTCAATTTCATCGATTGTTGGAATCTTTGTATCGGCTGTAATTTTTTCGATGCCAGCGGCTTTCTGGGTTGTCTCGTCGGTTTGGACGGCGGCTTCGGCCTGTTCCTGACTCTGTGCCTGAGCTTCTTCTGTCTGTTGTGCTTGAGCCTGTGCTTGTTGTGCCTGTAATGCGGCTTGTACTGGGCTAGGCTCGGAATTTTGTTGCGCTGTTGGTTGTGGCTCCTCGGCGGCTGGTGCCGTTTGGGCGACTGCCTGCTGAACGTTTTGTGCTGCCGCCTCAGTGGTCTTTGGCATAGCCTGCTGTACGACCTGTGCAGCATCTACTGGCACGGCGCGCGAAGCCTCATCGGCCGTCTGGATCTTCATTTCGAGCTTGGTATTTTTGGCGGTTTTAGTATTAATCGCCTGAGGTTGCGCCTCTTCGGCGTCTGGATCTTCGCCCAAGACTGCGGCCATGCGTTTTTGCATTTCGTCGCGACGCTGGTCAGCGCTTGGATCATGGATTGGCTGAATAATGCGCTCGCTAGCACCCTTTTCTCGTTTTTCGGCAGCTTCACGTTCTTTTTGGGCTGCTGCTTCGGCAACTTGTGCATTTGGCAGGATACGATCGGCTGGCTTAAGGGTAGAATTCTGTGTAGATAATTGCGAGTACATTTGCTGAATAGCCTGAAGATTGGCCTGCTGGATGACTTGGTCTGCCGTAGGGTTTACTCCTGGCATTTGCAGACGGATGGCGTTTTCGGCTAATGCATTTTGAACCATGTTTGGTTGCGGTAGCTGTACTGTTGGCTGTGGTGTCGGCGCGGCTGTTTGCATGCAAGTAGCAATCGGTTGCATTGCATTTTGTTGCATGATTGGCGCAGTTTGCATCACTGGTACAGTTTGTACCGCAATCATTTGTGGTGTCGGCGCTCCATTATAAAATGCCCCTGCTACTGGCTGTGCGTATGGCATAGCTTGAGCGGCCGGCATAGTAGCAGGGGCTTGATTAAAATTTACGGATTGGTCTCCATTTTGCGGTGTCGCAAGCGGGCCCTGCGGTGCTTCTGGCGCGGCAGGTGCATCTTGGCTAGCAGGTTCAACTACGGTTNNNNGCGACCGGTGTGCTGGATTGTTTTTCGGCTTGTTCCTTTTCGCTAATCGCCTTGGTCATGTCTAAGTTTGCTTGTGCATTGGCATTCGGTGCGTCGCCGAGTACTTCATGCACCGCATTCACGACATCTTCGATGCCGACTTGTGATTTGACGAGGTATTTCTCTGCGCCAAGCGCTTCGCCGCGTTGTCGCTGCTCGTCACTAGACAAAGCCGTCATCATGATTACTTTAATATTCTTGGTCTCAGGCTGGGAGCGTAGAATGTCTAGCATGTCGAAACCGGAAATCTTTGGCATCATCACATCTGCAATGATGAGATCCGGTTTTTCTTGCACCACAACGCTGAGCGCTTCCTCACCATCGCTCGCTAATGCGGTTGTGTAACCTTCAGCTGCCAACCTAATGTTGTATATATCTCGCAAAGACTTATCGTCTTCGACTAACATTATCTTGGTCATACTGCTTATGATTTTATATCAAAAGCACGCAAAAATCTATAAGCCCTTTTCTTGTTTCTCGATATTTTGGTTCATGAAATTGCGCTGTTCGTATTCGTTTTGCGAAATTCGCGGGAAGAGCATAATAAACTGAGAACCTTTTCCGACTTCGCTTTCCACCCAAATACGGCCATTCATTGCTTCGACGCGTTGTTTGACGAGATATAGTCCAAGACCAGTGCCACCAATTTCGCGCGTATCGCGGTTGTCGACGCGATAGAATTTCTGGAAAACGTGATTCAATTCCTCGCGCGCGATACCAATTCCAGTATCGGCGATAGTAATCTGCACATTGTATTCATCGGCCCGCACGTTAACGGTTACCCAGCCAGCTGGTGTATATTTAATGGCGTTCTCGATGATATTATTTACGATTTCGCGCATAAAATCTGGGTCGATGCTAGCATAGATAACTTGATCGATACGCTTGCCACCGCCAACTTGTTGATCGACGGAACCACTACCGAACTGGTAACCAAGCCCTTTTTTGGAAATATTTGGAATTTGCGCATCAGAAATCTGTTTAACGAGCCCCACAATCTCGACCGGCTCCAACTTTGGCGTGATTTGGCCGTCGTCGAGCTTTGTTGTGTCGAGTAGGTCTTGGAAGAGCCGCCCTAAATGCTGGGATGACTCATGGGCCTTCTCAAGATAGGACTTAGCCCGATCGTCGATCGTGGCGGTCTGCGGATTAAGTGCTAGACCCAAGTATCCCTCAATACTTGCCACTGGCGTGCGCATTTCATGGCTAGCAGTAGAGATGAATTCGCTACGCTCGTGCTCTTCGGCAATCTCCTTGGTAATGTCGCGAAAAGTAATCACGAAACTACTGCGGCCATTCTGTCCGGGTGAAGTTGGCGAAATCGTTAGCGAAACAGGTGTATTTTTCTTACTGTCTTTTGCGATTAAGTCCAGGTCACGCGTTTCACTGTATTCGTTGGTTTTTAATGCGGTTGCGATTGGGTTACGGCTTAAGCTGATGCGGTTGCCGGTTTTGTCAAAAAAATCGAATACTGAATCGTAATTTAGATTCAGGATCTCATCGTAGCTTCGTCCGAGTAGCTGAGTGGCGGTTGGGGTGGGNNGCTTCTGGGCCAATAAAAACAACACCCTCGTGAATAGATTGAAGGACTAACTCGTTCATGCTGACACGAGAGGCTTGGACGGCCGCGGCTGCCTGTGCTTCGGGTGTAGGTTCGCTGTTATTTTTTTCTTTTTTGCTCCAAAAACCCATAGCTACTTCAATTTTAGCACAAGCTCGATAGTGATTTTGTGTGAATTTTGGGGATGTTATATAATATAGCTTATGAATAAAGACGTCATTTATATTGAGGCAGAAGATGATATCACTGATATCCTCGCGAAAATCAAAAATGCCAAAAACAAAATCGTCGCACTTGTCCCGCCAAAAAAGGCCGGTGTTTTACGTAGCGCCGTAAATTTCAAATTGATTACTAAGGCCGCCACAAAAGCCGAAAAGACAGTTGTCCTGGTAAGTGGCGACGAGTCGCTCGTGCGTTTGGCGAGCGCCGCTAATATCCCTGTCGCAAAGACTCTGCAGAGCAAGCCACGCCTGCCGCATGCCGACGATGCGGAGGAATTTGGCGACGATGAGACTAAAAGCGACGTAATCGAAGCCGAGGAACCCGAAGAAGCATCCAAGAAGATCGAAGTTAAGGGCGATGAAGCAGAGGCTGACGATGAGCCTAAGGCAAAAGCAGGATCTAAGAAAGCTACCGCCAAGAAGGAAGAGGCAGCCGAAAAGGCAACCACGAAAGCCGTGGCTACCAAGAAGGACAAAGAAGAAGATGATGACGTCATTGAAGAAGAAAAGCCTTCTCGCAAGAAAAGTAACCAAAAAGTTCCAAACTTCAAAAAATATCAGAAGTTTATTATTGCTGGCGTAATTGCCGTATTGTTGCTTGGCGGCTTTGTATTTTGGGCACTCGTGATTGCTCCAGCCGTTAAAATTTCCGTCAGTATTTCAACGACGCCTGGCTCCATTTCGCAAAAAGTCACCTTCACGAGCGTTGAGGGAAATGATGATGTCGATAATGGCATACTTTATGTCGAGAGTAAGAGCATTACGAAGACTGTTGAAGGCAATTTTGAAGCAACCGGCCAAGTCGATAAAGGAACTAAAGCTACTGGCACGATTACGGTAATTCGCCCAGCTGGCGACGTAGTAAGCTGCGATGAAGATGGTTCATCGTTCTCTATTCCGTCTGGCACGACCGTTAAAATCGGCGGCAAAGAATACGTCACGACTACTGGTGGCTCGGCTCCTGCCACTGATGACCAGATAAAAATTTCAAAACAGGGAAAGACAATCACCTGTAGCCTAATGGTGCAGGTTCAATCTGGTAAGATTCCGGTTGTCGCAAAGGAAGTTGGCGAAGCCTATAACATTGGCGCTGCCACGAACGGCACGCTCGGTATTAATACAAGTAAGAAATACTCTGTTTCTTCTTCCGAAATGACTGGCGGCACCAGTAAAATCGTCAAAATCGTGTCCGACAAGGACTTAGCCGATGCAGAAGCCGGCCTCGATATGAGTATTGATAATGATGCGCGCGATGAGCTGACTGACGAATTTGGTGAAGATTATCTGTTAATTTCTAGCAGCTTCTCGTCGGATAATGGCAAGGTAACTACTTCGCCGGCCGTCAATGAG
>DEGE01000020.1:3769-4114 GCA_002351365.1 Candidatus Saccharibacteria bacterium UBA2834 | reverse complement strand
GGAGGTAGAGGTCACTCGTGCTGAAACCAAAAAGCGTACTACTATCATCGACGCCGAAGCTGAGGCCGAACGTAAAAAGGCCGAAGCGGCCGGTGACGCTGAGGCTGCCGCAACGCGCAAGACGCGTGAAGCTGCAGCTACCGCCGAGGCACGAAAGAAAGAAGCTGAAGGTACAGCCGCCGCAAAGGTAGCAGAAGCTCAGGGTGCCGCCGAGGCAAAAAAGACTGAAGCGGACGCTGAAGCGGCTGCGACCCGTGCAAGAGCTGGCGCAGAAGCCGAAGCCACCAAGGTAAAAGGCGAAGCAGAAGCAGCGGCCATTTCCGCCAAGGGTAAGGCTGAAGCTGA
>DEGE01000020.1:196-3707 GCA_002351365.1 Candidatus Saccharibacteria bacterium UBA2834 | reverse complement strand
GCGTAAACTTCGAAATCAAGAAGCTGGAGATTGAGCAGAACGCGAAAGTCACAGTCGCCACCAGCATTGCTACTGTTATGGCCGAGGTTGGCAAGAACGCAAAGTTCTACGACTTTGGCGGTGCCTCCGGAGCAGGCTCCGAGGGCGGAGATCTGCTTAGCCGCGTGCTCGGCAATCTGCCGATGCTGTTCGCGAAGGCCAACCTTGAAGGCGAAGCGCTTAACGGCGAAGCAGTTACCGACACGATTCGTCAGCTCGTCGAATCCATCGCTACGCCCATTAAGGGTGATGCGACCTCGCCGTCTACCAGCGACTCTGACGCCGAGTAACACTATAACCAATTAACTCACACAAGTCCCCGGGCACATCGCCCGGGGCATTTTTTATACCGCATATGCTAATATAAAAACATATGGTGGAGCGTAAACTTATTTACCAAATCTATCCGACAGCTGTCGGTTCCTTGCGCGATATTGCAGATAAAATTCCGCAAATTGCCGAATATGTTCAACCTGATTACATTTGGTTAAATCCGATTTTTGCAAGCCCGTGGATTGATGGCGGCTACGACGTCTCCGACTATAAAAAGATCGACCCACGCTTCGGTAACATGAATGATTTCCGACACCTAATCGCGACTGCCAAGAAATACAACATTGGCATTTTGTTGGACTTAGTCATGAATCATACCTCGTCTGAGCACGAATGGTTTAAAAAATCCGAGCGTCACGACCCAAAATACAAAGATTACTATGTTTGGCTCGATCGTCCCATCAATTGGAAATCCATTTTCGGCGGCCCAGCCTTCAGCTATGACGAAACGCGCGGTAAATATTATTTGCACTTATACGATAAAGCTCAACCTGATCTAAATTTCAATAACCCACGTGTCATACATGAATTTAGAGAAATAATCGACTTCTGGAAACAATACGGCGTCGCAGGTTTTCGGGTCGATTCGGCCAACACATTAGCCGAAGATGCCCTAAAATCCGGCATATTGCCACGCATCACCGGCTTCTTTAATTACTTCCAGACCGAAGAGACTGTCGATATCCTCGAAAAAGTGCTTGCTCGCAAAGATATCTTTACGCTTGCCGAGCCAATCGGCGGACAAATCTTAGGCAAAAGTCGTTTCCGTCAACTTACACGTAAGGCTTTTGATGCCGCCTTCAATGTTGGCACTATCGATATAGCTGACACGTTTTTCTCGGACCGTTACCACATGAAGCCGGTCAACTATAAGCGTTGGCTGAAATATTTAGCCAGTTGGAGTACGGAGCCAAAATTCTCAATGGCACTGGAATCGCACGATACACCGCGCGCGCCATCACGTTTTCAAGCCGACCCGCGCGTACTCGCAATGCTACAACTGCTACTCCCCAGCAATTACCCGTGTATTTATAACGGCCAAGAAATAGGCACTAAAAATCCAAAACTAAGTAACAACATCGACGATTATCCAGGCGTACAGTCGCGCATGATGTATCGCACATTGCGCAAAGAAGGTAAAACCAAACGCCAAGCTATGTCCGCAGTTCGGCTAGCCTCGCGAGATAACGCTCGTCAGCCAATCGATTGGGGGGAATACATCCTTCAGAGTAAAGACGAAGAGTCCACACTCAGAATTTACCAAAAATTAATCGATCTATGGCGCAATGATCCGGTTCTTGTGAATGGTAAGCTCAAGGTTAAGAAGATTACCAAAACAGGTGTTTTTGATTTCTATCGAATCTTCGACGGAAAGACCTATAAAGTCCATCTAGATCTATCAAACAAAACTGTGTCATATCTGGAAAATCACGAAGGCCAAAAGCTCATCCGCAGTCGTTAATCTTGACAGATAAGCAAAAGTGTGATAAAATAAAGATATACCTATTGTTGGTGCTCGCCTGAAAACGAGCACTCCGTTTCACATGGAGGTGAAATATATGTCGACAGGAATTAAAAAACTGAAAGACAAGTACTTTGTGAAAGAAGAGGATGGCGGCTACAAGCTGAATAAGGAAGAAGCTAAGAAAAGCGCCCAGAGCGCCATGTTCGATGCTATCCTGCTTGGCACCGCCGTCGCTGGCACGCTTTGCGTGATTGGTCTGGCCAGAATCGGCCTGCAGACGCTCAAATTGGGCGTAACAACCGTCCGCGAGGGCAAGACCATCGTCGCAAGCCACTTTCGCAAGTAAATAGGTAACTCTTTGTTCTGCCTCGGCTTCGGCCGGGGCTCATTTTTTGCGCAAAACCCCTTTAAAACACCATTGAAATATGTTAAGATATTGAAAAAGCTGTCCAATGGCAATTGTTTTGCTGTTGTCAAAAAATAATTAAAGGAAATATATGGCCAACCAAAAAGTTACAGACCTATCTAAGTATAGGAACATTGGTATCATTGCTCATATTGACGCGGGCAAGACTACCACATCCGAGGCTATTCTTTACCGTACCGGCCTCAAACACAAAATTGATCTCGTTAAGGGCGACACCGGCGGTGCTACCACCGACTGGATGGAACAGGAAAAAGAGCGCGGTATTACAATTACCTCCGCTGCTGTTACCGCCTACTGGAAAGGTCACAAGATTAACATTATCGACACCCCAGGTCACATCGACTTTACCGCAGAGGTCGAGCGCTCACTTCGCGTGCTTGACGGTGCTGTTGTAGTCTTCGATGGCAAGATGGGTGTTGAAGCTCAGTCCGAAACTGTCTGGCGCCAAGCCGACAAATACGGCGTACCACGCGTCTGCTTCGTCAACAAGATTAACCAAATCGGTGGCGACTTCTACAAGTCCCTCGAATCTATCCACAAGCGCTTGAGCAAGAATGCTTTTGCCATTCACTTGCCAATCGGCTTCGAAAAAGACATTTGCGGTGTTGTTGACCTCATTACGATGAAGGCTTACACCTACAAAGATTACGCCGATCACGAATTAACCGTTGGCGAAATCCCAGCCGATATGGTTGAGAAAGCCAAGCATTATCGCTCAATGCTCGTCGAGGAAGCTGTCCAGGCTGATGAAGCGCTCATGGAAAAGTTCTTCAACGAAGGCGAAGACGCAATCACCGAAGACGAACTTAAGGCCGCACTTCGCAAGCGCGTTATCGATGGCCAGTTCTTCTTGGTTACCGGTGGTGATGGTCGCGGTGTGATCGTTGAGAAAGTCCTCGATCTTGTTACCGATTTCTTGCCATCCCCATTGGATATCCCAGCCATTCTTGGTAAAGATCCAAAGACCGGCGAGGACATTGTTCGCCACAGCGACGAAAAAGAGCCATTGACAGCATTGGCCTTCAAGATCGCAACCGACCCATTCGTTGGAAAGCTTATCTTTATTCGCGTCTATTCTGGTAAATTAACTTCCGGTTCTTACGTTCTTAACGCTACGACCGGTGACAAAGAGCGCGTTGGTCGTCTCGTTCGTATGTTCGCTGATAAGCGTGACGATATCGATGAAATCGGCGCTGGCGATATCGCTGCAGTCGTAGGTCTCAAAGACACTACTACTGGTACCACTC
>DEGE01000020.1:0-126 GCA_002351365.1 Candidatus Saccharibacteria bacterium UBA2834 | reverse complement strand
AAGGCCGACCAGGAAAAGATGGCTATTGGTCTCGGTAAGCTAGCTGAAGAAGACCCAACCTTCAAGGTCCACACCGACGAAGAGTCCGGCCAAACCATTATTTCTGGTATGGGCGAGCTTCACTTG
>DEGE01000033.1 GCA_002351365.1 Candidatus Saccharibacteria bacterium UBA2834 | reverse complement strand
GTACTGCAGGCAGAGGGCCTGTCCGTTGCTAGTGCAATAGGTTGGAACGTACAGGAAAGTGCGCTCGGGATTGTCGTTGGCGCAATGCTCTAGCGCCAGGCGATGGGATTGGACGGCACCGCGTGAGATGTGCTCACTGGTGGCGGCATAGACGATGACGGTGTCTTCGTCGGTTTCGGCGACGGCCTGATCGAAGGCTTCGCGCGCCATGAATTCATTGCCTGCACCAGTGTGCAGATGCCCTGCAGCATAAGTGCCGTTGACCAATTTTTCATAGAAGTCATCGGCGTCGTCGATTTCGATGTCCACATTGTCAACTGAGGCGAAAGCCGAGACTGCAATAATGCCGAGCTTTGCTCTTTCTTCTGCGGTCAAATCATTGGTTACGTCGGTAACAATTTTGTACTTCGTCATAATATTCTTCCTCCTAATGTGCTTGACTTATCACGGGATTAGCGTGAAATAACTCATGTTCGTACTTTTATTCTAAGATATTTTGTAATTTTTGTCAAAAAAGATTGGGGCACACAGATAGAGGGGGCTGTTGTATGCCTATTTTCGCGTCAAAAAGACCAGATTTTCGATATGTGGCGTGCGTGGAAAGAAGTTATATGGCTGTAGTGGTGAGATTTGATAGCGCTCCGCTAGCATTGCGATGTCGCGTGCCTGCGTAATTGGATTGCAAGAAAGATATATGATTTGCTCTGGCAAGACTTCGTTTAGTTTGTTGATGAGCTTAGCGTCGCAGCCGGCGCGTGGCGGGTCAAGAATTACCGTACAGTCTGGCGAAATATATTCGGTAACGTCTTCGGACTTTGCGAGAATGCATTTGGCGTTGCTGTCCTTGGCATTGTTTTGCATTTCGCCAAAGGCGGCACCATTAACTTCAACGAGCGTCAGTTGCTTATCGCGCGCAACAGATAGGCCGATACTGCCGACGCCAGCATATAGGTCGAGTACTTTGTCGGTTTTGATATGTGTGGCGATGTTTTTGAGCACCATTTCGTAGACCGGTAGATTGATTTGGAAGAAACCGTTTGGTGAATAGGTGTATGTTTGGCCAAGTAGGGTGTCTTGGAGGTTGTCCATGACGGGGTGTGATTTGCCATTTTCGAACAAAGCGGCACTGGTTTGGCCGTTTTGGTCACAGCGAATGAGAAGTGATTGATAGATGCGTGCTTCGGCGTGTTGAGCGTTGAGTTTTGCGATAATTTCCTGAGCTTTGGCAAAAATCTCTGGGCGCTCGATTGAGCTCTGCGTGACTGGCGTTTTGCGATGCGTGCCACGTACGTGGAAAGCTGGGTAAATTTGCGCCGTATCGTGATCCCAATAGAGGGAATATTCCATTTTATTGCGATAATAGAAATCTTTGCCATCGGTGACGGTTGGTAGAATGTCGATATTGAGATGATTTTGAGTGAAGCAGGCTTTGGTGATGAGGGATTTTTGGGTAAGCTCGGTTTGAAAATCCATCATTTGCCATGGACTGGTAGCGAGATAACATTCGTCTTTTGGCGCGATGCGCTCTGGTGAAGCTTCAATAATATTGGTTGCAATGCCCTCGCAATAGCTGCGCTTGTTTTTGGTGATTTCGAACTCGACCAATTCGCCCGGTAAAGCGTTCCACAAAAAAGCTTTCTTGCCGTCGGCGAGAGTTGCAATGCCTTGTCCACCTGGCACGAGTTCGGTAATGCGCGCGCGTTCCATTGCTAATCATTTTAACAGATAGGCGGCGAAAATTATAGCTGAGCTTTTGACTATGCTGTTTTTTATGGTAAAATATCTCTTGTCCCAAGTAGAACGAAAAATTCTGCACGAGAAGATCTTTGAGAGGGGTGATAGATATGTTACTTGGACTCTTGGGCTTCATTATTGAAGTAATCATAGTCTTTGCTGTGGCGCGTTTGATTGCTGAAATCACAATCGCCTGGCTACGTTTCATTTGCTATCTGTTGCTGATTTACTTTGCGCTGAGTTTCTTTGGCATTTTGTTTATTCCGCTGCCTTTTCCGTTCTTTTTCTTCTGGTGGTAAGAAAGGGGGTTTAAACGAATGTTTATGTTGAGCGCAATAGGCAACGTATTGATGACGATACTCGCCTGGATCATTATGCTGTTATTGAATGGCATCGCGTGGGCGTTTATCCTACTGATCCTGACGGCATGTGTCGGCATCTTCATTGAGTCGGTCTTCCCGGAGTCTGCCATGGGCAACGATGCAATCTCAATCATGATGTTCATCGATTTTGTAGCTTACATCGTCCTGGCAACTCTTTGTGTGGAAGGTACCTTCCGGCTCATTCCTCTTTTCTGGTGACCCATCCGGTCGCCATTTACATAAAAGCCTCGCGGCGCGTCTGCGGGGCTTGACTTTTTATGCTTATTGTGATATAATAGGAGTATAGGCTATGCGCTTATTATCTGAGGGCGCATGGTGCGCTCTTTGCTGTTTTATGCGTATTTGCCGTCCACGGAGGTGAAGATATGGACATCATTTTAGGCTATGGCCTCATTTTATTTGGCGCAACTGGCGTCGTTTCGTTTGTTTGCGCTTGTTTTGCTTCTTTAGTTGGCCTTGGTGCGGCGCCGGAAATCTGGGCTCTGACAAGAGTTTGTGGTTACAGTTTTGCCGCTTGCGCCATTGCCGCTCTGATTTACTTGGATTTCATGAAAGATCTCGAACGCGAACGGAAGCTCGGCAAGACGCATAAGCAAAAAAGAAGACGCAGACATTAATCTGCGTCTCCGCTCCCCCGCTATTGCGGGGATTTTTTATTCGTAGCGCAAGGCGTCGATTGGGTTTTTATGCGCAGCCTGGCGGGCTGGTAAGGTACCGGCAATGAAGGCAATGGCCATGATGAGAATGGTTACGCTAATAATGTCCGGTATGGTATAGGTTGCCAAGTTGAAGGTTGGGAAGGCTTCGAGGAAGCCACCTTCGGCATGGAAGGCAACATTAACGGCGTTACCGATTAGCATTGAGACGATAATGCCAAAAACTGAACCCCAGAAACCGAGCGAGATTGCTTCAAGGCTAAAGCTCATAAAGACGTGGCGCGAAGACATGCCGAGGGCTTTATCGAGGCCAATTTCGCGGGTGCGCTCCTGGACAGACATGAAGAGCGTATTAATGATACCAATGGCGGCAGCAAGTAAAGCAATGAAGCCGAAGATTTTGAATACGGTGAGAATTACATCGAAGAAGGATTTGATGGTGCCGATGATGTCTTCGATAGTCATAGCCGAGAGGCCGATGTCTTTGAGCTTGTCTTTAATCTCGTCGGCGCTGTATTTTTCGTAGTCGTAATTGGCAGCAACGGCAAAGGTTTGCGACTTTATTTCTTCTGGATAATACTTGGTATTTTCTTCGTAAATGTCGTCGGCGAGCTTATTGTTGGTGTATTGTTGTCCCATTGAAACTACGCCTGGCGCAATCACGCCGGTGACTTTAGCTTCAAAGGTTTTTTCGTTGCGAGTATATTCGTCGAGGACGACGAGTTTGATTTTTTGGCCGACGATTTCGTCATTGGTGTAACCGAGCGCGTCAACATATTTGGACTCGAGTAAAATCTGATATTCGTCAGCACGAAGATCAAGCTGTTCGCCCACTTCTAGGTCGACCTTAACGTTTCCTGGTGGTAAAGCTTCGGCGCCAATCAGGTATTTTTTGTCGGTTTTGTCGCTGGTGACATAGGTGATATTGAGACTCTTTTGTTCGACGATGCTGTCGGCGTCGATGCCGTCGATTTTCTTGAGTTTTTCGAGCTGTTCTTCGGTAATTGGTGACATGCCGGTTTGAATCTTGTCTGGATCGTATTCGGTTGGTCCGCTGCCATTGCCCATACTGCCCTGAAGGCCTTCTAGGGCGTCGAAAGAATCTTTGGAGACGATGGCGAGATATCCATCGCCACCATAGCTGTCGACCTGGCTATCGATAAAATCGTTGACCCCGGCCTGAATAGCGGAAGTCGAAATGATTGAGAATGAGCCAATGAAAATGGCGAGAATGGTTAGAAAAGTGCGTAATTTGTTGCGAAGCAAATTTTGGTTTGCGTCCTTAATAATGTCGAAAAGTTTCATTATGCGTCCTCCTCTAAAACGTCGAGCATGCCGTCTGCGTCGGTGTCGCCAGAATCGTGCGTGTAATATGTCGGTGGTTTCTTGGCGTAAACAACGTTGTTATTTTCTGTGTCTTTGCCGTTAATAACGCGACCATCGGCAATACGAATTTGGCGGTCGCATTTATTGGCAAGGTCAGAGTCGTGCGTGACAATGATGAGAGTGATGCCTTTGTCGTGGTTAAGATCGAAGAGGATTTTTTCGACCTTTTCGCCGGTAACTGAATCAAGGTTGCCGGTTGGCTCGTCGGCAAAGATAATCTCTGGATCGTTGACGATGGCGCGCGCAATGGCGACGCGCTGCTGTTCACCGCCGGAAAGCTGCCGTGGGAAGCACTTGTACTTGTCGCGCAGCCCCACGACGTCGAGCACGGCGTTGACGCTGCGCTGCATGAGGCGGCGCGGCGCCTCGATGACCTGCATGGCGAATGCGACGTTCTCGAAGACCGTCTTATCCGGCAGCAGCCGGTAGTCCTGGAAGATGACGCCGAGCCCGCGCCGCAGGTACGGCACCTCGCTGCGCGGCATGGAGACGACATCGCGCCCCGCGACGCGCAGCTCCCCTTCCGTCGGCAGTTCCTCGCGCAGGAGCAGCTTGATGAACGTCGACTTGCCCGCGCCGCTCGCGCCGACGAGGAAGACGAACTCGCCCT
>DEGE01000026.1:6458-7265 GCA_002351365.1 Candidatus Saccharibacteria bacterium UBA2834 | reverse complement strand
CTTTCTCGACGTCTTTTTTGCCGGACGTGACGGCTGAAATTTCAATGAAATCTGCCTTAAATTCTTTTGCGATAATGCGCGCTAATGTGGTCTTGCCGGTGCCGGGCGGCCCCCAAAAAATAATATTCACCGGTTCTTGGCGGCGTACGATTTCCGTCAAAATTTTACCGTCACCGATAATTTCATCTTGGCCCACCACTTCGCTTAGCTTTTGCGGTCGCATCCGCTCGGCGAGAGGGACTCTGTTACTCATATTTCTCCTGTAGCACTTGCTTTGCGCACTTAAAAGCTTCGATTTCGCGACGCGTGAAGAAATAGGTACCATAGAAATCTATCTTCTTTAGGTCAACCGCCTCAAGTGCGGCAATCGCATCATCGATGCTATCGAACCATTCGAGCTGGTCGCCGTCTTCGATTTCGTCATCCATCTGGTTTTTGCCGACAAATTCGGCGGTCTTGCATAGATACATATAAGCGATTGCGTGCATATTCCAGTCTGCGCGAATATTAATCACATAGCCGAGTGGGGTTACATCTTTTACCTTGAAGCCAGTTTCTTCGATTAGCTCGCGGCGAAGATTCTCGCCCCATAGTTCGTCCGCCTCATGGCCACCACCCGGTAATTTGTACCAACCGCGTTTTGTGGCATGAATTAAGGCAAATTGGCCCTTTTCGTTTTGCAAAACCGCGCGTGCGCCATAAAAATTCTTTAGTTTGGATTTCTGAACCTTTTTCTTGCCGAGGCCGACTAGTTCGTCGTCGATTAGTGGCCCAATTTGTTTATTCGGCACTTCGTCAACCCAATAT
>DEGE01000026.1:4201-6308 GCA_002351365.1 Candidatus Saccharibacteria bacterium UBA2834 | reverse complement strand
TCGCCTTCCCACTCGGTTGCTACGAAACAGTGCATCATATTGCATTCTGGTACGTTTTTGTAGAATAAGTTGTCAAAAATAATCTTGCCTAAGCATTCAAATTTGGTAATTTTGACGCCAATTTCTTCTTGGGTTTCGCGAATGGCGCATTCTTCGATGGTTTCGTTCGGCTCCTGTTTGCCGCCCACGCCATTGAGTTTGCCGGCACCAAAGCCACGTTTTTTTAGACCCATCAAAATTTCGTCACCGCGACGCAATAGCACCCAAGATAAGTGTCGATCGATTTTCATGAATTAAACTCCTCGTAAATACCCCAATCCATTGGGCCTAATCTTATAATATATAGTTTACCCCTGTCGAAAGCCCAGTCAACGTAGGCCGGGAAAGAGCAGAGACGTTCGATTTTGCGAATCATGTTATGTAGTGCGCCAATCTGGCTACTACTGAGGCAGACTTCGGATTCTTCCTTACTGTCTAGCGAAATTGCGCCAGAGCGCTTATCAATCAAAATCATATCAGTATCTTTGTCACCAGATAAGACGGTACTACCCATCCAAAGTTCAGCCTCAATCAGGATTTCGCCCGAATCGCGCGTGGCGGGATTAATCGAGTAGATTGTCCCGGTTACCTCGGCGTTCATCATTTTTTGGATAATTATCGCCGCTTGTTCATGACGTCGGTTGATGTTCTTTTGCAAGTAGGCAATAGTTTCGAGCAAACGCTCGCGCGGGATATCGCGAATCACTTCGCTATCTTTGTAATCATCTGGCACAGAGGCACGCAAAATGACCTTATCTGTGTGTAGACGGTCGAAATTGCGCATGATTTCATTGGTTGTGCCGTCGCTCAGCTCGCAATCAATTGGAATAATGAAGCCAGGCACAACATCTAGGCCGTTGCGACAAATTTGTGCCAAAAAAGCGCCCAAACTCCCAACTTGTTTCGCATCTGTGCACTCATCTAGATTAAAAAGTTTCCCCATTAAGCTTATTTTACCATATAATGCCCAAAACAGTGCATATACTTGCAAAAAATGCAAAAGTGTGCTATAATAGAAATGATGTAGGCGTTGAGTTCCCGCTCAACAAGGCACACACGATCTTTAAGGAGGAATAGTTGTATGTTTGAGAAGTCAAAGATCAAGTCCATCATCAACACCAAGTTCACTATGACCACCGACCTGCGCAAGGCTGGCTCTATCCTGGAGCAGCTCTATGTCAAAGGAGAGAGCGAAGCCGCTGAGCTGATGCTTCAGCACCTGTTCGATTCCATCTTGCAGCGCTGGTCCGACGCTGACGCAGCTCTGCCTGCCAATGGCGCTCTCGTTGATTACGCCGCCAGACTGGTTGGCGAGTCGGCTCAGGATGTCGCCTGGGATGGCGAAGCGACTGGCGCAAGCGAAGCTCGCATTCTGGTCCGTGCTACGGCGCTGACTCTGTTGCTGGGCGAAAAGTTCGAGCAGTCCGAAGATTTGGCCGCGTTGTTTGCGGTTATCGTGGACGTGGGTATCCGCGTTCGCTACCTGAACTCAGCGCAGCCTGAGGAGAAGACAGCTTCCGTCAACCTGGCCATCGCTACGGCCGCCTGGGAAGCCTATCAGACTGTCCGCCACGCCGAGGAAAACGCGTATTATCACGACATGATTTACGCGGCCGAGAATGAAGCCATCGATGCCATCGACGGCGACAGCGGCGTTTACGGCCTGAATTGGCGCAACCGCCTGGGCGAACTGCTGTTCGATATCGTCACGGAGGATGAAGATGAGGACGAGGAGCCCGCTCCGGTACCGATCAAGCTCTTCACGGCCGACGATTTGCTCGGCGAAGATGAGCAGCCTGCTCAGCCGGCGGTCTCCGTTCACCGTGTGGCCGCGCCCAAGGAGTTCGACATTCCGTTGCGTCCCGCCGCGGAAAGCAATCAGGTTACGGCTCAGCCGTCCAGTCTGAAGATTGGCAAGGGGTTTGCTCCCGTCCCGGCGCATGTTTCTGACGAAGAGGATTTCTTCGAAGAAGCCGGTGACATGACCGACCCTGATACGTTGGCCGAAGCTGCCGACATTGCCGAGGAGACGCTCAGCGATGAAGTTCGCCGTTCGATCGACGCTCTG
>DEGE01000026.1:3343-4182 GCA_002351365.1 Candidatus Saccharibacteria bacterium UBA2834 | reverse complement strand
GGCGGGAGCTGCACAGGAGAAGCCGGGCTATGACCCGCGCGCTGTCTTCCAGGCCATCTTTGGCGCCGCCCCGTCCCAGACGGACGATGCCACCGAGGATTAATCTCCTTGACGTAACTATCCACCCACTACTCGAAGAGGTCGCTCACAGAGCGGCCTTTTCTCATGCCAAAATTTTTCTAAAAACTTGCTATAATATTAAGCAAGAAAACATAAGGAGAAATAATGGAAGGTGCAGCAGTCTTCTTGGGAGTGATATTGGTCTTTCTTTTGATCGTCATTCTCTCAAATATTCATATTATTCAACAGTTCGAACGTGGCGTTGTCTTTACGCTGGGTAAATACAGCGGCATTCGTAATCCTGGTTGGACTATCTTGATTCCGTGGTTCCAAACCATGCGTCGTGTCGATGTGCGTTCTACGCCAATCGATGTGCCAAAGCAGGAAGTTATTACCAAGGATAACGTTACCGTAAACGTTGATGCCATTGTTTACTTCCGTGTGCTCGATCCAGCCAAAGCGTTGCTCGAAACTACCAACTATGTCTATGCAACAACCAACTTTGCGCAGGCCGCTTTACGCGATATTACCGGCAACTTCGAGCTCGATGAACTCTTGAGCAAGCGTGACGAAATTTCCGCTCAAATCAAGGAAATCGTCGATAAGGAAACCGATAAGTGGGGTATCGATATTGAGAACGTGAAGCTTCAAAACATCGAGCTTCCAGCCGATATGAAGCGCGCCATGGCGAAGCAGGCTGAGGCCGAACGTGAACGCCGTGCTGCAATTATTGTGGCTGACGGTGAAAAAGCTTCCGCTAAGGCTGTCTCCGAGGCTGC
>DEGE01000026.1:0-3217 GCA_002351365.1 Candidatus Saccharibacteria bacterium UBA2834 | reverse complement strand
AAAAATACCCCCATGAACGGGGGTATTTTTTTAATTGGCTAAACCGGCATCGAGTAGTAATTTAGCCTGTTCCCAGTCGTAATCTTCGGCATCCCATTTGCCAAGGAATCCGCTGGTCGTATATTTGTCAAAAACGAAATATGGCACACCGCTTGGCGTAATATTCATGGCTTTGGCGGTATTTTTATCAATTGCATCTGCCATTTCCCCATTGTCGACGCAGCTAGAAAACTTATCGTAATCAAGCCCATCAATCTCCTTTGCGACATCTTTGAAGTAATCCATCTCCAAGGTTGGAATCTTTTCGGAGTATTGATCAACGCCAATGCCCTTGGAGTGATAGTCCTTGTAGAGCTTAGCGAGAATGTCGTTGTAATAGGCCCAGAACTGATCCTGATCGGCGGCGCAATAGGCGTTCATCGCGGCATTGCGACTATTGATGGCGCTTTCGCCTTCGTCCTTATGGTAGACGTAGAGCATGTCTGTTAGGCGTAGCTCAAAGAAAATCTTTTTGTCTTCAATGTAATCTTTCTTGAACTCCTCGTCATGGGCAGCCAAAGCGTTGGCGAACTTGTCGCAATACGGACACATGATGTCGGTGTAATCGTAGTAGAAATGCTCGGCCGTCTCGCGGTCGCCTAATGTCATGTGCTCATTCCAGGGTTCGCGTGCATTTTTACTGCTACTAATCGAGGCGCTAATGACTAAATAGCCAAAAAATCCTACAACGAGGACGATGGCAATAATTCTAATCGCTTTTTGCATGTTTCTCCTTTGCTTGTTTTGCGCTTACATTTACGAAAATAACGTATCCCAATTGTACTAAGGTATAAATCAATAATAGAAAAGCAATAATCGTGAGAGCAATACCCAAACGTTCGGCCATGGCCACTGCGCCAGCGCCCGCGAACATCGTCAGTAGTGGAGTAAGCAGGGTAACACCGCAAGTCGGACAGCCGAGAGTGATGAAGGCTAGAATTGAGGCGATACTACCAGTACTGGCATTATTGATGGCATGATCTTTTTCGCGATGGCGTAAGGCAAAAACGATACCGGCTACCGCCACCCCTTGCATTAACGCCAAGAAAACCAACAGAATACCGTCAAGGCTTGTAAAACAGGATCCCATTAAGGCAATAGTCGTGCCTAATACGCCAATCTTGCGATCAAGCGCTAAGCCAGACCAGAGCAGGCGCCAGCTAGAGCCGCCTTCTTGAAGTTGTGCCAAGATGTACAAAAACATAACGCTCGCAAGCATGAGGCAGGCGATATATTTGGGGTTTCCGAATAAATAGCGAAAACCGACCACGGCAAATTTTGCCTTATCGGCAAAATTGCCCGGTGCTTTGCGGATTTTCTGCCAAAGATTTATTTTTCGCTTGACCATAGGCCGTGGATATTACAGAAAGTGTAGGCGCGCAACTTGCCTTTGTCGCCTGTCATCGAGAAGCGGGCAATTGGCGTAGTAGTCAAGCCAAGCTTCTGGATTTCGACACGTTCACCGTCAGTTAATGCAATCCACTCAATACGGTGCTCCGGCGCCATCGGGTGTAGTTGCATGCCGATTTTGACGGTTGTGCCGTTTCCGTCGCAATCGATAATTGGCACG
Source organism: Candidatus Saccharibacteria bacterium UBA2834 (assembly GCA_002351365.1). Lineage (GTDB taxonomy): Bacteria > Patescibacteriota > Saccharimonadia > Saccharimonadales > Saccharimonadaceae > UBA2834. The sequence goes on along the minus strand of DEGE01000026.1, from coordinate 1,608 downwards.
TGCTTTTCGGCGCCTTCAGTGGCACGGTTTGGTTGCAAAATATGCATGCCAGAGCCACAGCAGGTTGGAATTACGTCCGGGTCGATCATTACCAGAAAAAGATTACCGCAAGTGTTGCAGCGATAAAATTTCAGGCCTTCAATTTCTTGTTGCATTATACCTCCTTAGAAACTGATTTTATTTTAATATACTTTTGCTTTTTCGCCAACAGGGATTAAAATATTTCACAATGTAAAAATAAAAAGTCAATACTTTTTGCAAATCTACCCCTGTAAAAACTCAAAAAATTAGAACATGAAAAATAAAAAATACAATGTTGACGAATATAATGCTTGCGTTAAAATATAAGTAAGAACTGGCTGCCTTTGAGGGAGCAGCAGGTTCAATGCGGAATCGATCGCTTATTTAAATGCGAATAAATAAGCAATAAAAATGTTTTTGGCAAAGTTAAACCCCAGCCGGCGGCTGGGGTTTGTGTTGTCTGGTTAAACTATTGTGGGATGGCATCATGGACGACTTGTCCGCCGCCGAAGCGGCCATATATCCAGCGAACCCTGGCGTCCTCGTCGGTTTCGACGTTCTCTTCGATCCAGCGGATGATGTTGGCGATGGCGACCGCCTCGTTTAGGTCGGGGTTGCGTTTGGAGAAGCAGGTCGTAATCAGAATGGCGCCAATTGCGCGCTCGCCAGATTTGATGCTCAGGCAGAGCGTTGGATGCTTCGTAGCGTCATATATGCGGTCCTGATCGTACTCGAAGGCCACCTCGAGAATCTCCTGGAAGAGCTTATTTTCAACGCTCTTCTCCATTACGCCGCCGTTTAGCATTTTTGTTGCTACCACAGGCGCAAATTCTTCGCTGGGCACATGCTCAACTACGCCTACCGCAATGCCACCTTGGCAGCCTTTAAATTGCCAGCCGACGACTCCAAGCAGTTCACCAATTCTTCCCATCATGTTCACCATAGAAAAGTACTCACTCATTTGCTACCACCTCATCTTTCGTAATAGAGTGTAAAAAGGGATACCCGGCCGTAGCCAGATTCTTCTATTATATCACAAAATGCATAAAAAATCAAGACGAGCAGAGGAATCGTCTTCAAACCGCCCCAAAACATGCTATACTAATCACATGGTGCGTTGGCGGAGCAGTTACGCAGAGGTCTGCAAAACCTCGTAGACCAGTGCAACTCTGGTACGCACCTCCATTTAAAGTCGCTCGGGCGAGTGGCGGAATTGGTATACGCGGCAGACTTAAAATCTGCTTCCTTTACCGGATTATGGGTTCGAGTCCCATCTCGCCCACCAAAAATGCCTAAAAAATGACTCAATCCAGTCATTTTGTGTTGTACTTGTGCTTATCGTATGATACGATGAAAGCGTGGAATTATAAAAATAAACAGCGAGTGACAAAAATGAATAGATTAGTTTCTGGTGTCAGGAGTAGCGGACTCGTGAAGATTGTCATGTGTTTCGCAGCTCTTGCTTTTTTATTAGTATTTTACGGTTTGGCAGTTCACAACACTCCCGAAACTGAGGCTGTCATGGCTACTGATTTTCAGGCTGGCCGAATCATTGATGATGCGGTTTTCTATGATGCCAACACGATG
>DEGE01000029.1:15797-16023 GCA_002351365.1 Candidatus Saccharibacteria bacterium UBA2834 | reverse complement strand
GAAGCGAGAAGTTAAGTTTGTGCTTCTTGGTCATTTCGTCGCAGAAATCGCGCATATGGCCAATAATCTCGAGGCCAATTTCTTGTGACTCTGCCGATTCGCCGTGATGCTTACCAACCATGGCGACGAGCGTTTCAGCGAGACCGATGAAGCCAATCGAAAGCGTACCGTGTTTAATGACATCGCGGAGCTTGTCATTTGGCCCAAGTTTATCGCTACCAACCCA
>DEGE01000029.1:4547-15686 GCA_002351365.1 Candidatus Saccharibacteria bacterium UBA2834 | reverse complement strand
TGCTTGATACCAATGCGGACGAGATTGATGGTCGTAAATGAACAGTTGCCGCGGCCAGATACGTGGCCATCAGTTTCCTTAAAGCAGGAGCCAAAGACGCGCGTGCGGCAGCCCATGGTTGCGATTTCAGTATCCGGATCACCTGGCTTGTAATATTGAAGGTTGAACGGCGCATCAATAAAGGTGAAATTCGGGAAGAGACGCTTGGCAGAAACTTCCATTGCGCGCTTGAAGAGGTCGTAGTTTGGATCTTCTGGATTGTAGTTGATGCCTTCCTTAACCTTGAAAATTGAGATTGGGAAGATTGGCGTTTCGTGATGACCAAGGCCGTTCATGGTAGCCTCGAGAAGCATCTTGGAAACGAGGCGGCCTTCTGGGCTGGTATCAGTACCAAAGTTAATAGAAGTAAATGGAACCTGGGCGCCCGCACGGCTGTGCATGGTGTTGAGGTTGTGTACGAAACCTTCCATAGCCTGAAGAGTCTGATGCTCGGTATCCTTGTGGGATTCTTCGATAACTTTTTCTGGAACTTTGGCTTTCTTGAGTTTCTTGTCGTCACCCAAAGTAATATCGTCGCTGATGGTGATGCCGAGCTTTTTACCGGTGAAGTCTTCGTATTTCTCGAGGTTTTCTTTTAAAGCCTTGCGGAAAGTCTTGTTGACGGATGGAGCAAGACAGTAATCGAAGTAAGGAATAGACTGACCGCCGTGCTGTTCGTTCTGGTTGGCCTGGAGGATGATAGCAGCGAGAGCGGCAGCAGTACCGATAGACTGTGGAGTGCGGAGGAAACCGTGGCCTGTGTTAAAGCCTTTTTCAAACAATTTTAGAACATCGGTCTGGCAGCAAGTAAGGGTGCCGGTTGCTAAGAAATCGAGATCGTGAATGTGAATATCGCCATGATCGTGAGCGTAGCTAAATTCTGGCTTGAGAATACAGATTTTAGCATATTCCTTAGAGCCCTCTGCGCCAAACTGGAGCATTTTGCCCATAGCGGAGTTGCCATCAACGTTAGCATTGCCACGTTTAACATCGGAATCTTCCTCGGCGTCGAGCTGAGAAATCGTATCATAGGTCTGCATTAATTTAGTCTTAGCCTCGCGGACACGGTTGCGTTCGGCACGGTATTCGATATAAGCCTTTGCGGTGCGTTTGAAGGCAGATTCCATCAAGACCTTTTCGACAATGTCTTGAATTTGTTCGACGGTTGGGATGCGCGTCTTGATTTCTTCTTGCGCAACACGAACGACCTTTTCGGCGATATTTTCGGCGCGATCATGGCCGAATTCGCCTGTTGCGGCGCCTGCTTTTGCGATAGCTTCGGCAATCTTCTCCTGCTTGAATGAGACGACCTTGCCATCACGTTTTCGAATTGACTTAAACATAATTACCTCCGTTATGTCTTGAGTGAAAAAAATAATTTGTGTGTTTTAAACATTACCGGCACTACATTTGGTGTGCGTTGTCATTATGGTAACGCTATATATGGGGCTTTGCAAGAAAAAATGTAAATAATACAACAAAAACAGATAAACAATTTTCGGCGACCCGGACGCTAGATATAGCGTATAAGGGGTGGGCGTGAAACGCTATTTTTGGATTTTTCACGCATAGAGTTTTCCACATACGCTAGATGTAGCGTGGCATACGCTATATATAGCGTATTGTACTTTTTTATGCGTATCGTGATATATTTTAATTATGAACAAGCAAGCGAATTATATGGTCGAGATCGGCAAGCTAATCGCTACCGCTCGTACCAGACAGGACATGACTCAAGCCGAACTAGCCGAAAAGGTCGGCACTAGTCAGTCCGCCATCAACCGAATTGAGCACGGTAAACAAAATGCATCTCTTGAAATAATTCGCAAAATTAGCCGTGCTTTGCGCTATCCAATCATGACGGTGGGCGATAAAAATAATCAAGGCTACCGCATAAATGGCGGCAAGGAGCTCCATGGTAGCGTTACGATTAATACATCGAAAAATGCGGCGGTTGGTCTGCTCTGCGCCGCCCTCCTAAATGAGGAAAAGTCCACTTTTCGACATCTAGCGCGAATCGAGGAAGTTTATCGAATTATCGAAGTCCTGGAATCAATTGGCGTAAAAGCAAACTGGATTAACGATGGCCACGATCTAGAGGTTATTCCGCCCAAAAAGCTCGAGCTCGACAAACTCGACCTTGAGGCCGCGCGACGCACGCGCACAATTATCATGTTTATGGGGCCACTCTTGCATAAGTTTAAAGAGTTTAAGTTGCCATACGCCGGTGGTTGCTCGCTTGGCTCTCGTACCGTCGAACCGCATATGCACGCCCTGAGCACTTTTGGACTCGAAGTTGACGCCAAAGTAAATTCTGGTTTCTATACCGCAAAAGTTAAAAAGATAGACGACAAGCCGAAGAAGATTGTAATGACCGAACGCGGCGATACCGTAACCGAAAACGCTGTGATGGCGGCAGCGCTATTTCCAGGCGAGACAAAAATTGTTGGCGCCAGCCCAAACTATATGGTGCAAGATGTCTGTTTCTATCTTGAAAAGCTTGGCGTCAAAATTGACGGCCTTGGCACTACTACGATTACCGTACATGGCGTAAAGAAAATCGCAAAAGAAATTGAATACACGCCTAGTGAGGATCCAATTGAAGCAATGAGCTTCATGGCGGCCGGCATAGCAACACATTCCGAGANNACTTCTTGGAAATTGAGCTGGAGGTACTACGTACGATGGGGCAAAAGTTTAAGATTAGCCAAGAGTATTTATCGGATAACGGCCGAACAAATTTGGTGGACGTGAAGATTTTGAAATCTAACCTCGTGGCGCCAGTCGATAAAATTCACCCAATGCCATTCCCTGGCCTAAATATCGACTGTCTCCCATTCTTCTCGCTAATCGCCGCGACGGCTGAAGGCCGCACCCTGATTCATGACTGGGTGTTTGAAAACCGCGCAATCTATAGTACAGAGTTGAATCGCTTGAATGCGAAGGTTGAGCTGCTCGATGCGCACCGCATCTTCGTGAACGGCCCAACCAACTGGCGTCCGGCCGAAATGATGGCACCACCAGCACTTCGCCCAGCGGTAGTCGTAATGCTCGCAATGCTCTGTGCGCCTGGCCAATCGATTTTGCGCAACGTGTATTCAATCGCGCGCGGCTACGAAGACTTCGCTAAGCGCCTCTGTAAGCTAGGGGCAGACATTCAGCCACTTTCTGACTTCTAGACATTTTTACTGTTTCCCTGATAATGCCGGCTTTTTGATGATATAATTAAAGGTACTATGTCTATTACACGCGAAGATGTTTTGCATTTAGCAACACTGTCTAATATCTCAATCGCGGATGATGAAATCGAGCCGCTGATCGAAAAGCTCGATGATATCGTGGGCTATATCTCCCAACTAGATGAGCTCGACACGGAAGGTGTGGAGCCAACTTATCAATGTTTCGACATGGAAAATGTTTGGCGAAACGACGAGATTGTAGACTTCGAGGCAAATCGCGAAGATTTATTGGCTTTGACCACTGAATGCGAAGATCACCAAATTAAGGTACCAAAAGTATTATGAAAATTGCAGATAAGAACACAAAAGCCGTCGATCTCGTACGCGAAGCGCTAGCAAAAGCAAAGCAATTCGAAGATTATCACTGCTTTATTTCAATGAATGAAGCTTGTGCGCTGGAAAAAGCTCGCGAGATTGACGAGAAGATTGCAAAAGGCGAAAAAGTCGGCCGCTTGGCTGGTGTGCCTTATGCGCTAAAAGATAATTATTTGAGCCCTGAGGGCGTAACGACTGCCGCCGCAAAGATGCTGGATAATTTTCCATCCCCAATCACCGCTACGGCCGTTAAACGTATCGAGGATGAAGGCGCAATTATGATTGGCCGCACGAACCTTGACGCATACGCGCATGGCTCTAGTACTGAAAACTCATATTTTGGCCCAACTTGCAACGCAGTTGACAAAGAACGCGTCGCTGGTGGCTCAAGTGGCGGCTCGGCTGTCGCAACGGCTTTGGGTATTGTTGAATTTGCGCTCGGTAGCGATACGGGTGGCTCAATTCGTCAGCCAGCTAGTTTCAATGGTGTTTACGGAATCAAACCAACCTACGGTACCGTAAGCCGTTATGGCGTGGTAGCGATGGCCTCATCAACTGACACAATGGGCTGTTTTGCCAAGAATGCCGAAGACGTAAATCTCGTCATGGATATTATGGCTGGAAAAGATGAAAAAGATTCCACTACGCTCGAGAAGTTCTGGAAAGACGATTTACCGGATCCAAAAGGCAAAAAGATTGGCATAATAACCGACTTTATGGGCGACGGCGTCGACAAAGAAGTTGTCGAATGCGTCAAGAAATACGCCGAAAAATTAAAGAAAGCTGGGTACGAAGTTGAAGAAATCAGCATTCCGATGCTGAAATATGGCCTAGCGATCTATTACATCGTACAGCCAGCCGAAGTTGCCTCAAACCTAAGTCGCTACGACGGTATCCGCTATGGTTTCCGTTCGAACAATATCACTGATTTGGATAGCGTCTATCAAGAGACCCGCAACGAGGGCTTTATGCCAGAAAACAAGCGCCGCATCTTAATTGGCAACTACGTACTAAGTTCTGGCTATTTCGATGCCTATTACCTTAAAGCCCAAAAAGCACGTACGTTACTAATTAACGCTTATAAAGATGCCTTCAAGAAGGTTGATGCGTTACTTTGCCCGGTCGCACCGGCACCAGCTTTCAAGTTTGGCGAAAAAATCAACGATCCACTCGCGATGTATATGGAAGATGTCATGAGCGTGCCACAAAGTATGGCTGGCCTGCCGTCGATTTCTGTTCCAGCTGGAACTACGAAGACTGGTCTGCCCGTTGGCGCACAATTGAGTGGTTGGCGCGGTAGCGATCAGCTTTTGTTGGCGATTGCACAATCTGTGGAAGGAGTTGACTAGTGGACACTTCGCTACTCTTCTTCTTGATTGCAGTACTCGTCGTTGGTGTTTTGCTAGTCGTAATGATTAGTCTCACCAAAAAACGCGGTACGGTATTTGACAAAGAAAATTACCAGGTTGATTTCTTGCGCATCGAAAATTCACTGCAGCAAGGCAATGATTCATCATACGCAATGGTGATTATTCAGGGCGATAAGCTACTCGATAAGGCGCTCTGCGAAATGGGCGTAGCTGGACGCACGATGGGCGATCGCCTAAAGAAAGTCGGCAACGCTAAATTCAGCGAAGTGAATAAAGTTTGGAGCGCACATAAGATCCGCAACCGCATTGCGCACGAAAGTGATTTTCAGCCCGATTATAAACAAGCGAAGAATGCGTTAGCTGCATATAAACAAGCGCTAAAAGATTTAGGAGCAATTTAATGGGAGATTACAAGATTACAGTCGGCGTCGAATGCCACGTTCAGCTCAACACGAAAACTAAATTGTTTAGCGGCGTAGATAATGACGCAGTCGACAAAGAACCAAACTCTTGCGTAAGTCCAGTGGATTATGCACTGCCTGGCATGCTGCCAGTCCTGAATAAGGCCGCCGTTGAGAAGGCCGTTAAGGCTGGCTTAGCAATGAATTGTAAGATTAATTTAACTAGCCGTTTTGACCGCAAGCACTACTACTATCCGGATTTGCCAAAAGGCTATCAAATTACGCAAATGTATATGCCAATTATCGGCGCCGGAGTGGTCCATTTGCCAGACGGCAGTGATGTACATATTGAGCACGCCCACCTCGAGGAAGATGCCGGCAAACTAAGTCACTTTGGAACATATTCTCTAGTCGACCTAAACCGTGCAGGGACGCCATTGATCGAAATCGTTTCAATGCCAGATATGCACTCGGCGGCCCAGGTGCGCAGCTACTGCGAAGAGCTGCATCGCTTGATGCTTTATGCAGGTGTAACAAATGGCGATTTATATCAAGGCAACATGCGCTTCGACGTGAACGTATCGGTCTCAAAAACCGAAGAGCTTGGCACGCGCACGGAAACTAAAAACCTTAACTCTTTCCGTAGCATCGAACGCGCAGTCGAGTATGAAGTTAAACGCCAAATTGCATTACTCGAAAAAGGCGAGAAAGTTAAACAAGAGACCCGTGGCTGGAATGACACGACCGGCAAGACCACTTCCCAGCGCAGCAAGGAAGAGGCACAGGATTATCGCTACATGCCAGAACCGGACGTGCCACCGATTGTTCTAACGCAAGATTATGTCAATAAAGTTGAAGCCGAAATGCCGATGATGCCTGATGAATATCGCAATCTTTTCGACATCCTAAACCTAGACCCAAGCGAGCGCGAAGCGATTTTAAACTACCCTATTCTCGCTAAGCGCCTAGCGGAAGCTGTCAAGAAAAATGCATCTCTTTCTGCGCGCATTGCGCACTGGTTCTCCGGCGTATTGCTAGCGGAAGAAAACCAAGATAAGAATTTCTCGCTCGCAACCGCAGACGAACTAATTGAATTGTCCGACATGGTCGAAAAGAAAGAGCTTTCCTCGACCGGCGCTAAGGCTGTCTTGATGGAAATGTACGACAAGAAGAATACCGCCAAAACACCGCATACGCTCGCGAAAGAAATGAATCTTTTGCAAGAAAACGACACCGAAGCACTCAGCGCTATCATCGACGAAGTTCTCGCGATGCCAGAATGCGCCAAAGCGGCTGACGATGTGCGTAATGGTGAAATGAAGGCCATCGGCTTCCTCGTTGGACAAGTTATGAAGAAGTCCAAAGGTAAAGCCAATCCTGCCAGCGTTAATGAATTAATTAAGCAAAAACTAGCGTAACCTAAAAACAAAGGAGAGATACACTAAATGTCCTATAAAAAACCTACTAAAGCCGTTATTACCGACGCCGGGTTCGCAAGCCGTTTCTTGCCAATCACTAAAACCGTACCAAAAGCTATGATTCCGCTTGGCGCAAAGCCAATCATGCAATACGTGGTAGAAGAATGTGTGGCGGGCGGCATTAAAGATATCATTATCGTCGCTACGCACGAAGGCAAGCCAATGTATGAGGACTATTTCAACAATCCTTGCGAGAAGATTCAAAAACAGCTCGAATCACAAGGTAAGCTCGATCGCTTTGACTGTGTGCGCGACGTACTTTCACTTGCTAATATTACCGTAATTGAGCAAGATCCAGATTTGCCATATGGCAACGGCTCGCCAATCGCCTCCGCTAAACCATATTTGAACGACGACGAAGCCTTTATTGCAATGTACAGTGACGACCTAATCTTCGGAAAAGGCGACGTTCAGACTTTAGTCGAGGCTTACGAAAAGCATCCTGACGCGAAAGCAATTATTGCCGCCCAAGAGATGCCTGAGGAAGTCTGGAATAAATATGGCATGATTGCAATGAAGGACAAAACAAAACAGACGCTCAGCCATATCGTTGAGAAACCAGCCACTCCAGATTTGTCACCATCGAATCTCACATCGTATGGCCGTTATCTTTTAACTCCAGAAGTCTTCGCGCATTTAATTCCAAAGAACACAGGCCTTGATGATGAGCTTTGGACTGTCGATGCAATTACGAAATTAGCTAAGTCTGGCGATGTTTTCGTCGTTAAGAGTAAAGGCAAATGGCTCACTACAGGTGATCCGAAGAACTATTACCAGGCTTACGAAGAATTTAACAAAATGGAGAAATAAAGCATGGAAACCGCTGCTTGGATTTTAGTAATCTTTCTTTCGACAGCACTATTCCTATTTATTGTGGTGGGAATTGTACTCTTAATCAAACTAATCGGCTTCACAAAAGAAGCAAAGAAAATCGTGATTCAAAGCCAAGATATTGCCGAGAAGGCTGACGATATCGTTGGTAACGTACGCGACATGACTACCGTAGGTGGTCTTGTCAAACACTTCGTGAACGCTTACACTGAAGCTGAGGTGGACAAAACTACCAAATCTACAAAGAAAGGCAAATAATGAGCGAGAAGAAAGAATCTGGCAACGGCAAGTTCGTACTGGGTGCGATCTTTGGCGCGATTGCCGGAACCGTAGCCGGCGTCGTATTGGCACCAAAGTCCGGCGAAGAAACCCGTAAAGATATTAAGAGCGTCAGCGATAAATATCTAGGAGAAGCAAAGAAAAAAGGTAGCAAATGGTTTAAGCGCGGCAAACAAGAAGTAAAGAAACTCGAAGCTGAAACCCGCACGACGGCCGAAAAGAAAAAGGCCGAGGCTGAAAAAGCCGCCAAAGAAGTTGCCGAAAAAATTTCAGAGAAAAAGAACGAGAAAAAATCCGACAAGTAGTTTCCATTAAAAATATACCAGTTGCCTACTGGTATATTTTTTATATCCAAATTAAAGGTTTTTGAAAAGGACTTGTTTGATTTTTGCGATGACCGGCTTGACTTCTTCGACGCGTAGCACCAAACAAGTAAAAACATAGACGAGAGCTGACACTAGCGTAATGATGCAGAACTTCGGAAAAGTCTCAAGAAATGAGTTATCGGTCGAGCGAAGCGGTAATAACTTTGTCATCGCATATGAGACTAACCCAGTGACAACCGATGCAAAGGTCATTTTAAGCATGGCATACCAAAAATCTTTCGTTAGGAGCTTGCGATTCATATCGCGATTCTCGAACCACAACAACACTGCAACTTCAAAGAGGGCACTGATTGAGACGGCGTGCGCAAGACCTTCTGGGCCAAAGCCTAGCCAGCTTAGGCCAATTGCAGCAATGACCTGAACGATAAAGGCGACAATAGAAATGATGAGCGGCGTACGCGTGTTTTGTTTTGCGTAATAACCGCGCGCAACGATGTGGTAAAGCGATTGCGTAAAAATCGCAACAATCATGCAGGCTAGTACACTAGCAATCTTAGGATCGCCACCATTTTTAATGAAGTTTACGACGTAACCACGCGCAAAGAAAGCAACAATTGAGATTGGTAATGAAATCCAAACAATCATACGTAACGCCGAGCGCAAAGTTTCGCGGAATTTTTCTTCGTTCTTGCGCCCCGCTTCTTCGCTAAGTTTTGGGAAGAATGCCGTTGAAATTGCAACACCAATTAAATTGACCGGCATCGAATGTAGCGATGACGCCTGCTGGAAAGCACGGATTGACTGCTCTCCCATATGTGACGCAAGGTTTGTGTTCATAATGCTCGTAATATAATCAATACCCTGATCGATTGAGCGAACTGGTAGGGTTTTTAGAACTTTACGAAAACCCTGATTTTTCCAATAAATCTTAAATTCGTATTCAAAGCCAATACCGACCAAGCCAATAATGCTGACAATAAGCTGCAGAATGGCGCCAAATACAACACCAAGCGCTACCCCCATGATGCCACCTTCAAAAATCTGCCAACCAAAGATATTAATGCCATTAGTAAAGCCAAGAATACCAATGATGATGCCTATGTTGTAAAGTGCTGGCGCAATCGCGTAAAAGACGAAGCGCCCAACCGCTTGCTGCATGCTTGAGAGTACCGTTGATATTGAAAATAGGAATGGGTTAATTTNNCGCCAAAGACATCGATGACTCATTAAGGCCGGGAGCTACAATGTAGCGAACAAGCGGATCGGCAAATACCATAATTAGCACCGACGCAATCAAACTAATGATTGCCAATAGATTAATTAGGCTGGCACTTAATTCCCAGGCGGATTTTTTATTGCCACTAACTAACCGCTGATTAAAAATCGGGATAAACGTAACAGCTAAGGCCCCGGATGTGATTAAGAAGAAAAGGAAGTCCGGTACCGTAAATGCTGCAGTATAGGCATCGAGACCAGCTGGATAAGTATCGTAATACATAGAGTTTAGCCAGCGGTCCCGGAAAATACCCAGCAGTGCCGAGACTAGAGTCGAACTCGCCAAAATCACGGCGGCAGCTTTTATGGAAAGCTTGGCGTTCGCCATCGATACTACTGAACGGAAGTGGTTTTTGCGCTCTGCCATGTCCTACCCTTACCCTTAATCGTGCAACTTTGCCGCCTCTGGTAAGGTTGTATCTTTGAGGATCTTGGCAACTTCGGCTTCTTCGAGCGTTTCTTTTTCGAGCAAGGCCGTCGCTAATGCATCAAGACTCTTGCGGTTTGCCTTAAGAACAGCCTCAGCACGATGCCCAGCTTCTTTGCTTAGTGCCTCAATTTCAGCATCGATAACTTCAGAGGTCTTTTCGGAATAAATCTTGGCACGATCACCAAAGAAGTTAACCTCATCTGTATTGAAAACCTGATCACGGAGTTTCGAGCCCATGCCTTCTTCTGTCACCATTTCGCGAGAAAGTTCGGCTACATGTTGCAAATCGGAACTGGCACCAGTCGTAATGCCATCAGTGCCAAGAATCATACGTTCAGCCACACGGCCACCCATGGCGCGAGCTAGCACGTCTTTGAGCTCATAGATATTTTTATAGCTGCGATCTTCTGGCGGCAAGAACCAAGTAACACCACCCGTATGACCACGAGGAATAATCGTAACTTTATGGACTGGGTCAGAATCTGGTAGCACATGGCCAACAACGGCGTGACCAGCTTCATGGTAGGCAGTGATGCGGCGCTCTTTGTCGTTCATAACTTTAGACTTGCGCTCTGGTCCAATCCCGATGCGTTCGAAGGCCTCGTCGACATCTTGCTTGGTGATTTTTTCATGATTTAATCTGGCGGCCGTAATGGCGGCTTCATTTGCAATATTTGCTAGGTCTGCGCCGCTACTACCGGCTGTCTTGGCGGCAAGCGCATCCAGATTAACATCTTCGGTAACTGGCTTGTTTTTGAAGTGAACTTTGAGAATCTCGACGCGATCTTTGCGCTCCGGTAAAGTCACATTAACATGACGATCAAAACGTCCTGGACGCAGTAAGGCTTTGTCTAGCATATCAACACGGTTGGTTGCCGCAATTACAATAATGCCAGTGTCATTATCGAAGCCATCCATTTCAACAAGAATCTGATTAAGGGTCTGTTCATCTTCGCGCCCTGCACCACCGCGCGCGTCACGCTTGTGGGCAACGGCATCGATTTCATCAATGAAGATAATGCTTGGGGAGTTTTTCTTTGCTTTATCGAAAAGGTCGCGAACGCGTGATGCACCAACGCCGACAAACATTTCGGCGAATTCGGAGCCAGAAATCGAGAAGAATGGCACATTAGCTTCGCCCGCAACTGCACGAGCC
>DEGE01000029.1:638-4519 GCA_002351365.1 Candidatus Saccharibacteria bacterium UBA2834 | reverse complement strand
GCAGTCTTACCCGTACCAGGCTCGCCAGCCAATAATACGCCGCGCGGAATTTTAGCGCCGAGTTTTTGATATTTTTTTGGGTTCTTGAGGAAATCGACGATTTCAGCAAGATCCTGCTTGGCTGCTTCGTTGCCAGCTACGTCAGTAAAGAGTACTTTATTTTTCTCATTGCCGTATAGACGTGCTTTGGCCTTACCAAATCCGACATTCTGATTATTCATGTTCTGCGCCTGGCGCAACATATAAATCAAGAAGCCACCGAGAATAATGATAGGCAACAAGATGCTGCCGACATTGATCAAGATAGAGACAATATCAACGTCTTCTACCACCTCAACCGAGACCTTATTTTCGTCGATTACTTCTGCAAAGCCTTGCTCGTAGAGCGAGCTGTAGGAGTCCTTGCGTGAAGTAATCGTCTTCATGCCGGAACCCTCTTTTGGCGTAACCGTGAGGGTGTCACCCTGGACGACGATTTTCTCAATCTTTTCATCTTTCGCAAGCTGAAGAACTTCCGAAAGACTTTTCTCTTCAGTCTCGACGGTATTAAAGCCAGCTGAACCACTAAAAATTAATGAAATAAAAGCTAAAACAACTAGCCAGAAAGTAAATAATCGTAAGAAACTCAGGAATTTGTTTGGCTTCTTTGATTTTTTACCTCCATTTGTTCTCTTGTATTCTGGCATATAACTCCTAAATAATTGCTTTATTTTTGCCCCTCACTAAGCTATGGGGTCCATTAAATAATTTTAGCATATTACAGGGGATTTTCATTCCTCTTTGATTATTTTGAAAGATATTATATAATATATGCAAGACAGTAGATTGTCGTGGAAATACCCGCACCATTAAGGAGGTGAGCACATTTGAAATATTCAAAGCCTAAAAGCGGAAACGTCTTCAAGCTTATCATCCGAGATATCGTCGATTCTAACCGTGGTTTATGGATTGTATTCAAAGAATCTAGTACCGTTCATAAGCTGATTCCTTTGGGATTTGCGGTAGGACTGGTGGGCGGCATATTGACAAAGTTTATTGCTCTCGAATACATAATCCTACTCTTGACGCTCGTGATGATTTTCACTACGGAAGTAATCAATTCGGCCATCGAAGAAGTAAACGACCTCGTCACTGAGGAGAAAAACGAACGCGTTCGTCGCAGCAAGGACCTCGCATCAGGGAGCGTTTGGGTGTGGCACCAGTGCTACATTATCGAATTTTTCTTCTTCCTGATTTGCCACCTGATTCATTTCGCCTGGTGGACACAAATAATCCCCGTCTGAGACGGGGATTTGTTATTTGTAGTCCGAAATAAGCTTGATGTTTTTTGCGAGATAATCGACAAGCGACACGACCGTTAGGGCCGTTGCGATCCAAACTAGAATTTGCGGAATAATCTCCGGAATCGCCAAATCTGCAATTAATACGACAATCATCACAATCTGAGAAACCGTTTTAGCCTTGCCCCACGGACTGGCCGCAATCACGACTCCATTATCTGATGCCAGCAAGCGAAAGCCACTGATGATGAATTCGCGAGCAATAATTATGACTGTTATCCATGCAGACAAGCGCTGTTGGCTACTCAAGCAAATCAAGGCTGAGCAAACCAGCAATTTATCCGCTAGCGGGTCCATAAATTTGCCGAAATTCGTCACGAGCCCACGCGAGCGAGCGATTTTGCCGTCAGCATAATCTGTGAGGCTTGCAACTATGAAAATTGCCAGTGCAACCCATTTCTGCTCTTCCCACCCCGTCGGGATTAACATTGCCGCCACGAAAAATGGCACCAATACGATACGCGACAAGGTCAATTTGTTAGGTAAATTCATAAGCCTTCCCCCTTTCTGAAAATACCCTGTAGGACTATAAGGTACTTACGTGTGTATTGAATTGCATTATATAATAATTATGACTTTTTGCAAGAAAAAGCCACCTGGTGGCGGTTTCAGAAACACAAAAAATGGTCGGGGTTAGCAGGCTCGAACTGCTGACCTCGCGCTCCCAAAGCGCGCGCGCTACCAACTGCGCCAAACCCCGGCTGAGTGGTATTATACCACAGTTTTATGCGTCGCGCCAGATGTTATATAATTGAAATATGGGAGAGTTCTTAAGCAAGCGCAAACGCCTCATATGTATTTTGGCGCCGACAGTGTTCGGCATTTTTTACATGTTCCTTTCAATGTTTAATCTTCAACAGTCCATTTGGCAAGGTGAATCGTATGGAGCATATTTGACACATTTCGATGCGGGCCAGATTTGGAATTTTACGGCAGAAGCCAATCAACCGCCACTATATTTCTGGGCCCTGAAAGCCTGGGCGCATATCTTTGGGCGAACAGATTTCGACATGCGCTTTATGTCAGTATTCTTTGGCGCAATCGCAATTATGTTTATCTACATGTGGGTTAAATATAAGTATGGCGCGAAAGCTGCCATTCTGAGCTCTCTTCTTCTTAGTATTTCGCCATTAATGATTCGATTTGGGCGCGAAATGCAGCCGTATATGATGGCATTAATGTTCGTATCTGCGGCAACTTACTTCCTGCAACTTGCAATAGATAACGAACAGAAAAGATGGTGGATAATCTACGCAATAGTTGTCGCACTCGGCCTATGGACAAGCTACTTTACGGTTTTTGCCTGGTTAGCGCATATCGTATATTTGGCCTTAATTTATAAGAAAAAAATCTTTCGCAAAGAAGTTATTTGGACGGCGATTATCGCCTGTCTGTTGTTTGTTCCGTGGCTGCCAAAACTTTTCGGTCAGTTAAGTGCGCGCGGTACTGGAATAAGTGCTATCAGCCTTGATGCGCTCGTGAATTATTGGAGCGAAACATTACTCTACCGAGAAGCATCCTCAACTAGCGGCTGGCCTTTGGTCTTAATTATCCTTGCCTCAATTGTGCTAATTGGTCTAGTCGCAAAGTATTACAAGCAAGTACGGATGCTCCTCTGCATGATTTTCGTGCCAACAATTGTGCTCATACTGCTCTCTTTGACGCCTGCTGGCCTAGCTATGACGCCACAGCGAACGCTGTATTCTGCCGCCAGCGTGGCGACTATTGGCGGCGTAACAATCATAATCGCCACAAACGACCTCTTATCGAGAAAAGAACGGCGTAAGAAAGTAAAGGCTACATCTCAACGCCAGTCAAAGATTGTTTTTGCGGTTTGTTCCGTGATTCTGGTCTTGGCTTCGATCTGCGGCATTTGCTCAGCTTATGAGCTAGGTAGTTACAATTTTGACACGAAACAGTCTTACGGAGCGAATATCTTACATAAAAATATCGTCACTGCGGATAATATTAACGACACGCCAATTATCGTTAGCTCGCCATGGCTATATTACGATTTGTCCTTCTATGACACTGCTGATAGACAAACTTTCTTCTTAGCTGAGGGGCAAGAATATGACTCCAACTTGCTGCTGCCTATAAAGAACAGCTATTTTGGCAGAATAGACAATTTAGACAAGTTCCTCGAGAAGCATGAATCGGTTTGGTACGTCGACGTGGCGCCAGCGCAAGGAGACTTAGAGTTTCCACGCGATGGCTATATGGCCACACAAATCTTGACATTAAATTATTCGAATAGCGGCGTCGAGTACGAAGCAATCCGCTTCATCCCTGAATAAAGGTGTTATAATAGTATGCAGTCGGGGCGTGGCGCAGTTGGTAGCGCGCGCGGTTCGGGACTGCGAGGTCGCCCGTTCAAGTCGGGTCGCCCCGACCATTAAAGTGTCAAAAAATCACCCCTTACGGGGTGTTTTTTGTGTTACATTCCTGGAATGTGATATGCGCTCGGATCTGGATAGAGTTGATCCTGCATTGCTGGATTTTGGCCGAGGTAATTTGAGTTTGCCTCCGTGTTGGCGGCTT
>DEGE01000029.1:0-571 GCA_002351365.1 Candidatus Saccharibacteria bacterium UBA2834 | reverse complement strand
GGTGAAGGCATTGGCCCATTAATTGGCGTATCAAGTGGAACTGATTGTACTACCGGATTGGTAGCCTGCAAATCCTGAGCGAAAGCCTGAGCGGATTGAGGAGCCGTCTCTGGTGTAACCGCCTGATCGAGGCTTGGATCAAATGGCTGTGGTGGTGGCGGCAAAACAGTATTAGCATCTGGCATTGGCAACGGATTATCGACATATTCCGCAGTGCTTACCATTGACTCTGGCGTAGAGACTGGGGTCTCTTCAGGTGCGGCCGGAGCAGCATAGACTGGCTCTTCGCCAAGAGTAGGACCATCCGGCACGGTTGGATAAGCCGAAAAATCTACGGGCTGTACATCTGCTGGTACACCATTATCGGCAATTTGGGCTGGCGCCTCAGGCTGTGTGCCCAACTCGGCGTTCATCATCGCGGCGTAATCCTTAGGGATAGCTGGCGGCTGGATTGCAGCTTCGCTTGGTGGCGTTAGGTTCTTTTTACCTTCATTAATGGCGGCATTCTTTAGCTCTTCCATTAATGGCCCATCCGCAGTCGGTGCAGTAGGCGCAGACACGATTGCGTCCA
>DEGE01000025.1:895-11362 GCA_002351365.1 Candidatus Saccharibacteria bacterium UBA2834 | reverse complement strand
GATTTGCCAGAGGGCTTTACTGTGCCAGAAGGACGCGTTAAGCCGTGGGGTACCGGCCAGGCGGTCTTAGCTTGTAAAGATTTGATTCACGAACCTTTCGCCGTCATCAATGCTGATGATTACTACGGCAAAGAAGCCTTTGTAAAAGTTCATGATTTCCTTATAGAGCATGCGAATGATCAATATCGATACTGTATGCCAGGGTTCGTATTGGAGAATACTCTTAGTGACCAAGGTGGCGTGACCCGTGGTATCTGTAAAGTCGACGACAATGGACATCTGACGGAGATTACGGAAACTCCAAATATCGTTAAGAAGAACGACGAGATGGCCGTTTCAGAAGATGACGGAAAAGAAATTCCTCTTTCATCCTTAGCTTCAATGAATATGTGGGGTGTAACTCCTGACTATCTAAAAATCTTGGAAGATGGCTTTGTCGACTTCTTGAAAAACATTCCAGAAGGCGACTTGAAAGCCGAATACTTACTGCCAATTATCATGGAGGGGCTACTAAAGGAGAACCGCACCACTATCTCTGTTCTCGAGACTCATGATAAATGGTTCGGAATTACCTATGCTGCGGATAAGGATAAAGTGATCGAAGAGTTCAAAAAACTAGTTGATCAAGGCGTCTATCCGTCTCCGCTCAACTCATAGTTATTATGGAACTATCTTTTATAGAATAATCATATCCGAAAGATGTACCGCTATGGTGCATCTTTTGTTTTTTCTGGAGCATATATGCGTTACAATAAACTTATGGTTATCGGAAGAGAACGTCGCGGCTTTACTATTATTGAAGTCGTGCTCGTATTGGCGATTGCTGGTTTAATTTTCTTGATGGTGTTTATCGCCTTGCCAGCATTGCAACGTAGCCAGCGCGATACGCAACGCAAGAACGACGTTGATCGCATCGCGGCGGCCGTCAATTCATACATTTCAAATAACAATCAGCTACCTTTCGGATATGATCAGGGTAGTTTGGACAAAGATTTCATTGTTCGCTATGTCGATAGTAGTTGTGCATACAAAAAGACTAGCTCAGGAAACACTCTGCAAAATTACGAATACACCGGATGCTCAGAGCAGTTTACGTCGCCAGATGGCACAATTTATCGAGTTGGCTTAATTCCTGGCAATAAGAATTACCATAGCTGGGATTCGAAGGACTATCACCGTATTTATTTTCAGGCGGGTGCCAAATGCAATAGTACGGAAGGCTCCAGCGTGAAAACTGGTTTGCCTAGAGATTACCTTGTGGCTACAAAAATGGAAGGCAAAACTGTTTATTGCGTAGATAACCATTAAAAATGCAAGTCATCCTCATATTTATTCTTGGTGTCGTTTTAGTTGTAGTGGTTTTAGCGTTGATATTTTTAGCTACTGGCATAGCTGGTGCGCCATATGTGCCAAGCCAAAAAGCTCAGCTACACGAAACTTTCACTCGGCTTTATCCGCTCAAGAGTAGCGACCTGTTGGTTGATCTGGGGTCTGGTGATGGCATTGTGTTGGCTTGCGCGGCTGAGCGGGGTGCGCGCGCTATTGGCGTCGAACTGAATCCTATCATGGCGCTTCTATCACGCGTGCGTTTGCGCAGAAATAAAAAAATATCAATAAAATGCGGCAATATGTATTATTATCGTTTGCCCGCTGAGACGACGGTCGTCTATGCCTATGCTAATCATTTCGTTATTCAAAAACTTTATTCGCACGTCCAAGCGGAAGCTACGCATCTTGGTCATCGGCTTTATTTGATATCGAATGCTTTCGATTGTCGGGCGGTTAAGCCACAGAAACGCTCCGAGACGCATTATTTATACCGCATTGAGCCGGCGCGGCCCAAGAAAAAATAGACGGCGACCATAATCAATGCTAAAATAAAAGCAGAAGCAGTATTATTTTTCTAGGAGAAAGCATGAGATTTGAAATCGGTGGGGATCTCGCCAAAGAATTTAAAAATCGTTGGAATCAGCGTCTGCGTTGGATTCGCATAGCTGGCTACATTGTCGGTATTTTAATGATTTTAGCGGGTGCTGCCTGTCTATTTTCGCCAATTCGCAGCGCCGAGGCACTAAAAGCGATTATCGCTATTATTATCATTAATGTTGGCGTTGTGCGCTTTTTCGAATATTTCTTTTCGCCGGCACTTATTCGTTTTGGCGGCAAGCTTATTAGTGCGATTTTCAATATCCTGATTGGCGCAATATTAATTCAGATGCCAACTGGTACAGCGTTGACAATTTTCTCATTTGTTATTGGCTTTTACCTATTAGTGTCGGGTGTTAGTAAGTTGGCTTATGCTGCACAATTGCGCGTTTTTGGCGTTATGAATTGTGGCTGGGTTGTGGTAGATGGTGCTTTTCGTACTATTACCGCTTTCCTATTCTTCGCCATGCCAATGCTATCGATTGCGATACTGAGCGTCGTGGTTGGTCTCTACCTATTGATTGATGGCGCATCGATTCTGATTGAGACGGCAGACTCCAAAAACCTCGAGTTTAAAAAGAAGAAAACCTCCGATCATAAAGCCGTCGAAGCTGAAGTAGTCAAGAAGAAGTAGTTTGACTCATTAGCAATAAAATGTTATTATATAGTGCGCAACGAGAGTTGCGTACTTTTTTACCCATTTTCGCCAAAATCTGTCATTTTCTGGAGGTGATTTTATGACACTTGACGAAAGAAATCTGGTTGACGATATCATCATGAACGTACGCATTGCGGCTGATGCAATCGGCCTGACGGATGGAGCTGTGGCGGTCTGCGTGCATGACTTCATGACGCGCGACAGTTTCGATGAGCTGATCGTGGCACAGCTGTCCGAGGATGGCGACTACTGCCTCTATGAGCAGGGTGCCCTGGTCTGCGACTGTTACGGCGTCGCGATGATGAAGCTGCGCGCCGCTCAGGCGGCCTATCTGAAATGCGAAGAGCGCTGGTGTCAGGACTGCATTAAATACTACAAGTCCGCCAGCCTCGATTCAGCCGATGAAGTGCCTGGTCGCACAAGCTGGAACGGCGCCGTTTGCTATCCTATCGTAGCGCACGACTACACCTACTGCATGAACGGTGGTCGTCTGGCGCAGACGATTACGGTGGCTGTCAGTGGTGGTACGGAAAAGCAGGATGCCGCGCTGGCCTGGTCGGTTGAAGCAATGATCCGCGCTCACGCCGAGCGTAATGATTGCTGGCTCGATATCCGTCCCGACTATGAGCATCGCATTGGCTTAAAGTAACCAGATTATCTTGCGCTCGGGCCACCGGTCCGGGCGCATTTCCTTTTTTAACCTTTGCAAAAATAGCTTTTATGGTATATAATCATCTCAGTTGCGGGTTTAGCTCAGTTGTTAGAGCGCTTCCTTGCCAAGGAAGAGGTCGAGAGTTAGAGTCTCTTAACCCGCACCATTTTTTATATCTGCCTTCTGGGGCAGTTTTTTATTGCGCGTTGCTGAAACTAGTCAAATAAAAAAGGATTTATGGACGAGCGAAGCGTTGGTGCACGATGTTGCGTGTAGTGCAGAAGTCTAAAAAAAGAACAGCTGGACTTTCGCCCAACTGTTCAAGGTGCTACTTGCACTGAAGCATCTCGATGTGCTTGATGGTTTCTGCCGCGATTTCGGCGTTATGCTCACTGTTCCTAAACAGTACGCCGACCGCGATTGGATAATCGCAATCTTCGTAGCAAAGAACTTGGCGTTCGAAAGCGGCATCAGAACCATGCCAGCCCATTTTTGCGTGCGTTTTGCCAGACAGGCTGTCAGTGTGTGCTGCGCGAACGTTCTCTGTCAGGAATTTATGACGACCTTCTTCGACTCGACTGACGGCGGCACAGTAGGTGAATTCGAAACTATGCGTCCTCGCCTTTGTCGGCTCGGGTGGTAAATCACGCACGTCTACGGCAATCTCGCCGCAATTTTCGCCGAGTTCCTTCGCGTAGTCCAGCATATCATCGATTACGCTTCGCAGTGCATCAAACAGGACACTACTTAGTCTTGTCATTCGTGTAACCCCCTTTCTGACAATACTGAAGTCTGTCATCATTATAATCAAATCAAAATGCTGATGCTTTAAAATCTTGTCGTTTTTGCCAAAATCAAAATATGTTTCGATGCTATATACCTTATTCGGCAATCCGTCGGCATACAAAAATCGCAGAATTCTGCCGGCAACTCCATAACTGAATATTTTTAAAACTCGCATCCCGTCATCGGATAAAACTAGGGAATTGCGTATTAGACAAACAGCAACATGAGGCGGTCATTGCTTGCGAGGATGCGCAATTGGTTTTAGCATCGGCAGGAAGCGGTAAAACATTGAGCTTGATGGCGAAAATTAATTATCTAATTAATGGACTTCATATTTCGCCGCCACAAATTTTGGTTATTTCTTTTACGAATAAGACTGTATCAGAGCTGGTCGAAAGATGCGGTAATCCGGATGTCGAAGTGCGTACTTTTCATAGCCTTGGCAATAGTTTATTGCAATTCAGCAATCGTGAAACATTAAGAAAGATGCGTCTGATCTCGGATGATGCAATTAGAGCCTTCGTACGGCGTACTATTTGGCATTTTTGTTGCGAAAATGAAACTTTTGCGCGCCGCTTTAATGATTATTTGCTATTTTTCTATTCTGCGCCGCAAAGTGTTGGCTCGCTACGCAATCATGCAGAGCGTGTTCGTTTTAATCAGTTATATTTGCGTCCGCCAATATGCTCGCATGGTGGGCGGATGCGCTCAAAAGAAGAACAATTACTGGCAAATTGGCTAGCAATTCATCGAATTCAATATAATTACTCTGAACCTTTTCGTGGTAACAGTGATTACCGGCCGACTTTTTCGATTCGGAGCGGCACGAATGTGGCATATATCGATATCTTGCAGACCGATAAAGGCGGGGGTTCGTTTTATGGCCTTTCGTATTTAAAAACTTGCGTATTGCGCAAGCGAATCCACCAACGGTCTCGGACGAACTATCTTCAAATTTCAACCCATGATTGAGATGATAATTCCGCATACGGTAAAGTCGCGAAGTTTTTAAAACAACACAACATCCGTTCGCGCCGGCTGCCAGAAGCGGAAATTCTCCGTCTTATTATTCTTAATTCAACTTATCGAAAAGATTTTGATGCGTTTCTGGATTATCTGGCTCATTATTTAGCGGCATTTAAAAATAGTATGAAAAAATTTAGAGACATTAATGCGGAAATATTAAAAATGGATAGTTATTGTAAAATGCGCGCCAAAAAATATTTTGCAATATTCCGGCCACTTTATGCGGCGTATCAAAGATGACTAGAAGCTGAGCAGCAATATGATTTTGCCGACATGATAAATCTAGCCATTCAAAACGTGCGAGACATTCCAGAATGCGCCGACAATTATCGGTATATTTTGTTGGACGAGGCGCAGGACTTGTCGCCAAATCGCTATCAGTTAATATCCGAAATCCTAAAGAAAAATGTTGGATGTCGCTTTTTTGCGGTTGGTGACGATTGACAGTCGATTTATAGATTTACAGGCAGTAATTTGGCGCTAATTTATCAATTTGAACATTTTTTTCGGCTCAAAACCCGCCGTAGTTTAATTGAGCAAACGCACCGTTTTGGGCAACCGACTATCCGCACGAGTAGTAACTTTGTGACGAAGAATCCCGGCCAGGTTGCCAAAAATATTCGTGGCAATCGTCGTAGCCATACACCAATCTCGATTATTTTAAATGAGACGCGCAATGACGATACGGATGCTTTAATAAAAATATTACAGAAGGTGAACCTTTCGGATGAAATACAGATAATTTCGCGCTACAACCACGACATTTATCGGTTAAAAGAGCATGACGGCGTTAGGATTGCTTCGCCCGAAGCGATAATGTGGCAGAATATTAGGATTCCGTTTTGCTCGATGCATAAATCGAAGGGTATTACGCGCGATATTGTGATTGTTCTGAATATGAATTCAACTACGACCGGCATGCCAGCCACGCGTGAAAACGATCCACTTACTGACATATTGTTATCCGCAGAGGAATCGTATCCCTTCGCGGAGGAGCGCCGGTTATTCTATGTTGCTATTACGCGCGCTCGCAAAGCGACTTATTTAATAGCCGAGCGAAGAAATCCCTCGCCCTTCCTGTTCGAAATCTCGGAAGACCTAAATGACTTATATCAAAAGCTTTGCCCGCGCTGTAAAACTGGTGAACTAGTTAAACGGAACGATAGATACTATTGCGCTAACTACCGGTACGGTTGCAACTTTACGAAGCGGATTCAGCGATAAACATCCCAGAATAGTGCTGAAGTGCTACAATAATTACATGGCGAAGACTCTGCGCAAACAAATCGCGCAAAATCACAGAAATACGATTTTTATTATGCTAGTCTTTATTGCTTTGATGGCTGTAATTGGCGGCATTTTTGCTTGGCTAAATGCGGAGCCGAAAATCTTAATTTGGTTCGCCGTCATTTCTATTGCATATGCGGGCTTTCAATACTTTTTTGCCGACAAAATCGCCATCGCGTCAGCTGGCGCACGTCGCATCGAGGAGGTAGACAATGAACGCTACTATAAGATTGTGGCAAAATTAGCCGAAGACGCTAAATTGCCAATGCCGAAGGTTTATATCATTAATGATTCGGCGCCAAACGCGTTTGCGACGGGTCGTAATCCGCAGCATGCCTGCGTGGCGGCCACTACTGGCTTGCTTGAAATCATGGACGATAAAGAACTTCGTGCAGTAATGGGGCATGAAATGTCGCACGTCAAGAATTACGATATTCGGGTTTCAATGATTGTATTCGGTCTCGTGTCGCTAGTGGGGCTATTATCTGATTTTGGCCTAAGGGTTCTATTTTATAGTGACCGTGACGAGGAAGACAATTCGCCAATTGGCGTGCTAATTGCAGTAATTGTACTGCTATTGTCGCCGCTAATCGCGACAATTGTGCAATTGGGCGTGTCGCGACAGCGGGAATATTTAGCCGATGCGTCATCTGCCAGCTTAACGAATGATCCGGACAGTATGATAAATGCGCTACGCAAGCTTGATTCCCACTCTCAGCCGATGCGCCAGCAAAACATTGCATCGGAATCTATGTATATCGCAAATCCGCTCCGAAGATCATTCCTCAGCAAAATATTCTCCACTCATCCAACAATAGAATCACGCATTGAAAGGTTAGAAAATGCCAAAAAATAGTAAGAAAAGTCCGAAACGTAACACCATGAAAAAAGAGGCTGTCAAAAAGACGGAACCTAAAAAGACCGCCAAACAACGCAAGACTTTCAAAGAAGCTTTTAATGAATCGCGTGATAAAGTTTGGGCAAAGAAAAACGCCCGACTTAAGTTGCACCATTCTTTTAGGCGCTCGTATCGTGAAGACTATATTCGGCCACTCGATGTGCCTGGCATGGTCTCGCATGCAATGTCGACCCTGAAAATCATTTTCCGTAACTGGAAATTATTCTTTGGCCTACTCGTTATTATCGTGGTTTCCAATATTATTTTTGTGGGCCTAATGAATCAGGCCACTTATGAATCCGCCCAAGAGAGTCTCGAGGTTAGTAATGAGGCGCTTGGTCACGGTGAATTAGGGCGTATGGCTGAAGCGGCCATGATGGTGGTGACGACGGTTACTACTGGCGGCTTATCGAATAATATGACCGAAGTGCAGCAGGCTTTTGCCATCTTTCTTTTCGCAATTACTTGGTTGGTAACTATCTATTTCTTGCGCCAATTAATGGCCGGAAATAGGCCGAAACTGCGCGACGGTCTCTTTAACGCGCTGACGCCATTAATTTCATCCCTTTGTACGATTTTGCTCGTAATCATTCATGCATTGCCGGCTATGCTTTTTGTCGTATTATATTCGTCGGCTGAATCCACCGGTTTCTTGACGCAGCCACTTTACGCCTTCTTGTTCTGGACATTTGGCGGTTTACTGATATTGCTCTCGTGCTATCTTTTGCCTGGTTCAATATTAGCGTTAGTCGCTGTTTCGGTACCTGGCATTTATCCAATGACTGCAATTAACGCTACAACCGATCTAATCCAGGGGCGCCGCATGGCTTTCATCCTACGCCTAATTTTTGCCGTAATTTTCATTGCGGTAATTTGGGTCGTAATTATGTTCCCGCTAACTTGGCTCGATATGTTCTTGCGCGATAAGGTGGGCTTGCCAGATATTCCAATTATGCCGTTCATGATTCAGGTCATGACCACCTTCTCGGTAATTTATCTCACATCGTATATTTACCTCTTCTATCGTAGGATGCTAGATGACGAACACTAATATTCCCGCCGAGGTGCTAGAGCGCGTCGCAAAATTACGCGACCTTATTAATGATTATCGCTATCATTATCACGTCTTAGATGAATCCATTATGTCTGAGGCGGCGGCTGATAGCCTTAAGCATGAGTTGTCTCAGCTAGAAGAGCAATATCCAGAATTAATTACGCCAGATTCCCCAACGCAGCGCGTGGCGGGGCGGGCCTTAGATAAATTCCAGAAAGTTACTCATGCCGAGCGTATGATCTCGCTCGCAGATGTTTTTTCGGAAGACGAAGTGCGCGAATGGCTTGAGCGTATTGCAAAGCTCGGCGCAATCAATCCGGAGCTTTTTGTTGATATTAAAATGGACGGCCTCGCGATGGCTCTGATTTACGAAGACGGCCTACTTAAGCAGGCCGTCACGCGCGGCGATGGTAAAGTTGGCGAAGATGTCACGATGAATGTGCGCACCATTGAAAATGTGCCACTTTCGATTCCGCAAAAAGAGCATACCGAAGTGCGCGGTGAAGTTGTGATTTTTAAGAAAGATTTTGATGAGCTAAACGCAAAACAGCGTGCTATGGGCAAGCCGGAATTTGCTAATCCGCGCAACTTGGCGGCTGGCACAATTCGTCAGCTCGATCCAAAGATTGCCGCTTCTCGTCCACTTAAATTTATGGGCTATGATATGGTTTCGCCGAATCTTGACACGAATGCGCATGTCTATGACCGACTTAAAGAACTTGGCTTCCGCATCTCGGGCCAGCAGCATATTTATCACAATTTGCGTGAAGCGATGGATTTCATTAACGACCTAAACGAGACACGTCAAAACCTACCGTTTGGTACGGATGGCGCCGTCATTAAAGTAAATGACCGCAAAGTTTACCAGGCGCTCGGCATCGTTGGCAAGACTCCACGCGCCGCGATTGCTTTTAAATATCCGGCCGAAGAAGCCACGACGGTAGTTAAAGATATAGTGATTTCGATTGGCCGTACGGGCGCCGCAACGCCGGTTGCTGTGTTTGATCCGGTCCAGGTTGCCGGTTCAACCGTGCGCCATGCTTCACTTCATAACGCCGATGAAATCGCGCGCCTTGATGTGCGCATCGGGGATACTGTCGTAATCTATAAAGCAGGTGACATTATTCCGCAAATTAACCGTACTCTAACTGAACTTCGTCCAAGCCATTCTGAGCCATTTGATTATGGAAAAGCCCTGCACGAACAATATCCAGAACTCGAGTTTGAGCGTCCAGTTGGCGAAGTGGTTTATCGCGTAAAGGGTAGTAACGCCAATGAAATGCTTAAGCGCTCGATCGAATATTACGCCAGCAAACCAGCGCTCAATATTGAGGGGCTTGGCGAGAAAAATGTCGAAGTATTAGTAGATGCCGGACTCATTTCATCGATTGCCGATTTGTATACTTTAACGCCGGCCCAAGTTGAAACCCTCGACCGTTTCGCGGAATTGTCCGCCCATAAGCTTGTTGACAATATTCAGGCCAGTAAAAATCCGCCGCTCGCTCGTTTTATTACAGCAATCGGTATCCGCCATATCGGTAGTCAAACCGCAATTGATTTAGCGGCGCACTTCAAAACACTTGAAGCTNNGCTCGAAATGCCTGGCATTGGCAAAATTGTGGCGGAATCAATTTTGGCGTTCTTTGCAGATGAAGATAATTTAGCATTATTGGATCGCCTCAAAGAACTTGGCGTTGAGCCGGTTTACCAGGATACCTCGAATGGTCGCCTGAATGGCTTATCGTTTGTCGTTACGGGTACACTGGATTCGATGGGGCGCGATGCCGCGGCTGAGAAAATCAGGAGTCTGGGCGGAGAATTCCACAGCTCCGTTGTAAAAACAACAAAATATTTAGTTGCCGGACACAACACTGGCAAGTCGAAACTCGAAAAAGCCGCTAAATATGGTACTGAAGTTATCGACGAAGCGAAGTTCCTCGAACTGCTTGGTGAATAAAAAATAGCCCCAGCTTTTGGCCGGGGCGGCATGCAGTTATTCGCCGGCTAAAGGAGATATGTACTCCTTGACGGGCATTGGCTCGGGCGCGATGCGTCTGTCGCAGTGGTGGTTTACGCCACCGCCGTAATCCGGGTTCTCCGTCGAGACAGAGACGGAAGGCGAATGGTGTAGGCTATTTACAGCCGTAACGGCACAAATTGCGACCACGCTGCATACGAAA
>DEGE01000025.1:0-875 GCA_002351365.1 Candidatus Saccharibacteria bacterium UBA2834 | reverse complement strand
GCGGATGTTTATAAGTTACATAACAACCAGTTACTCTTTAATTATAACACAAGCGCTTTAAAAAGTCAATAGTAAAACATGGAATTTTATAAAAATCAAGCGAAAGATTTATATTTAGCACTCTTGACTTGCGAGTGCTAAACAACTACAATAGATATAGTTAGGTTTGCTTGGTGGTAATAGTGCAAACCGACGACACGTTGGAGATTTTGAATTTATGGATGAATTTAGTGAGATAATGAGCCATCTCAGCGAGAATGCACGTTTTGCCTTGCAGAAAGCGGATTTTTTCAGCAAGCGCTACAACCAAGGCTATATGGGTACTGAGCATCTCTTGATGGGTGTATTGGCGCAAGATACTTCCACTGGTGCGAAAATCTTACGCGACGAGGGGGTGGACCTGGAAGAAGTCGAACGCGCACAGGGCAAAGTCGCGGTTGATGTGCCGGCGGCGCCAATGGCGATGATGTCGCTGTCTGAAGCGACGGTTTTAACCTTGCGAATGTCTTTAAACTTTGCACGCGAAAATGGCCTCGAAGTTGTCGGAACTGAGCATATCGTCTACGCCCTAATTCGTCAGCCAAATTCCCGTGCGACGGTTTTATTGAATAAGCTAGATACTGATCTTGATGCGGTTGCAGAAAATATCGAAAAATTGGTCGAAAAAGAGGCGAGCGAGGCTAAGCTTGAAGGGCAAAAGCGCAAAGCTGGCAAGCGTGCTGGCTATCGTTTCTTGTCGAAATATGGTACGGATTTGACCGAGGAAGCCAAAGCTGGCAAGCTCGATACCGTGATTGGTCGCGAGCAGGAAATCGAGCGAGCCGTGACGGTACTTTGTCGTCGTAGCAAAAGCAACCCGGTCTTAATCGGTGAAG
>DEGE01000017.1:34901-44458 GCA_002351365.1 Candidatus Saccharibacteria bacterium UBA2834 | reverse complement strand
ATGCGCTCTACCAACTGAGCTATCGCGGCAACTGCGTATATACTACCACAGTTTACCCCATCTATCAAGCTAGCTTATTGTCCGGATTGCGACTCCATCTCATCGCGCATGCTATCGATCATATCCTTTGTAGAACCATATTCTTCCTGGAATTCTTGATCCCATTCTTCCTGACTCTTACCCCAATCTTCCGCTCTCTTCTTCCATTCTTCTTCCTGAGCTTTTTGCTCTTCGATAATCTCCTGATGACGCTGATCGGATTCTTTTTCAGCCTTAATCGCCATCGTCACGCCAAATACAAGCATACCCACCATCAAAACTGCCACAATCACGATAAATACCTTCGAGAAAGAACGTGCTTTTAGATAATCGTCCATCAATTTGAGTTGAATATCTTTTGCCTTGAGTTGAACCTCCGGATCAATAAACTTGTCCTGGTCATATTCCACTGCAAAAGTACGACGACAGTTCGGACATTTTACGTCACGCTCGCCCACCTTAAATTCCAAATTTGCGCTACAGTTTGGACACTTCTTTTCAAATATTTTCATCGTCATCCTTTTTTAAGCATTCTTAAAGCAATTTTACCATGAAAATGCCGCCCGGAACCCGAGCGGCAATTTTATGCTTCTGACGACATCAGCACTCCTACTAATAAGCCAGTTTCGACGCCCAAAAGATTCAATACTAAATCTAGCATCTCGCAAGTTCGACCGCTCACTTGCCCTTGTATCACCTCATCGAACAGCGCAATCACGAAGCAAATCAGCAGACAAGCAATCAAAACCTTCTTTGTCTCCGTAAATAATATCAACGCCCTGAACATCAAGCCTGCTAAAATTAAATGCATGACAAAATGCGCCGCTTCGCGCAATACTGCATGAAAGACATCCATGCGCACGCTCAGTCCGAAGAAATTTACCATACGAAGCGCGATCCAGTTCGATAACCTAGAACTACTATCTCCACCTTGCAATGACAGGAATACCGTCAGACACAACCAGGCGACGAGTAGGCTTATTCTTAATAGCTTCTTCGAAGTCACAAAAGCACCCCCTTAAAAATAAGTTGCTAGACAATCGCCTATGCGTGTAAATATACCACAAATTAGGTATTATATAGATAAGACAAGGAGGTAGCCGTGCCCAATTACGAAACAGCAAGTAATGACGCCGAGCAGCGCGACAAACGTCAAAGCGCCGTCGCCGAACGACTCAGCGAAATAAATATTCACGAAATCGCCCCAGAAGACATCGAGTTCATGAATCAAGCCACGCAAGAATACATGCGCGATCATTTTCCAGTGCCAGGAGAACTCATCGACCAAATTCCAGACCACATCAAAATCGTCGATAGCAATACGTTTCGTAATCTAGAATCCGAAATCGGCATCAATGATATTAACCTTGACGGCGTAACGGGCATCTACAACGAAAACAGTAGCGAAGTCCTCATTAATGCCGACGCTAGTCAATCCCCCGAGCAACTCTATGCCGCCATGTTTCGTGAAAGCACACATTATGTCAGCATTAATAATGGCGCCGGCTATTCCAGCCGCCTCACCGTACCAAACGAAATTTTAGGCGACCCAGAATCCGCCGATCTTCTCAGTGAAGGATACAACGCCTACATCGAAGGAGCTACACAATCTTTCACCTTAGACGCATTATCAGAAATGGGCATCGATACTAGGAGTGGCGGTCCTCACTCTGTCTACGCGGATGTTTTTCGTGCAATAAATAAACACCGCTCCCCAGAAGCCGTCAAGCAAGAATATTTCACTTCCTCAAACGAGCAAATTCGTCGCAAAGTCGAAGCCACCCTGATTGACGACCCCTCCGCTCGTCAAGCCTATCTCGAAGACGAACACGCTGCGACCGGCGCCTACGCCGAAGCCCTCATCGCTTGTGGGCTAGCCTGTCGTAACATTATATTAGCCGCCGACCGTAACGACAGAGCCGAAATTCAACGCACCTACCAAGACATTGAACGTTCAATGCAGTATTATCAAACTCGAAAGGAGTCGCAAAATGTTTGACGAAATTACTCTCGAAATGCTGGAACAGCTCGACGGCCACAACCGCAGCCAGTACGACAAAATACGCGATATTGCCGAAAACCAGCAAAACTTCTCCGCCGAGTTCATTGCGACTTTTTCCGAATTTGCAAATTCCCTGGCCGTCAAAAGCCACGCAACTGGCACTGAATACAAAATCGCACTTCCGCTCTGCAAAATCTTTGAAAAACTCCTTAGCGGCAAACAGGTTACATACTATTATCTAAATACCTATCAACAAGAAATTTACGACACCAAAATTGACCTCGCTTACGCTTCCGGCTATCACGTATACGCCAGTCAACGCCTGGCGCCATATCTCATGGCCGAAAAACTAACATCCGATCAAGCATCCGAGCCGCACGGGTCAATTTTTACGCCAGCTTACGCCTAGAAAAAGCCCGCCGACGATTCTATTGTCCATATCCTAAATCAAGATATAATAATGGCATGAAAACCACGCCAAAGTCGCATAAAAAAGACGCCAAGCCGCACTATTCAAAGTTGTCATTCCTGGCGCCACTACTTTCTGCATTTATTTTCTCACTATTAACCTGCCTTAATCTCCGCACGGCAATGTGGTTCGACGAATCATATTCCGCCTACATCATTCGTGGCGATTTCGGTCAAATTTGGCACATGACTGCCATGGATGTCCATCCTCCGGTTTACTATTTCTGCCTCAAAGTTTGGTCACTTATTTTTGGAACTTCCGACTTCGCGTTGCGCTCCATGAGCGTCTTCTTCGGCGGCATAGCTATCATCCTCGCCTTCTTCTTACTTCGACGTTGGTTTGGTGAAAAGGCTGCCGCTATTTCAACTTTCGCGCTTAGCCTCGCACCAATCCTTATTCGCTACAGTCAAGAAATGCGTATGTACGCAATCGTGTTCGCCATCGTAATCGGCGCAACTTACGTTCTTGATATTGCCCTCAAAAGCAAAAAGAAGCTCGCCTGGCTCTTTTATGCGCTCCTAATTTGTCTCGGCATGTGGACGCACTATTTTACTGCCCTCGCCTGGCTCGCGCATCTCGGTTACATCATTTACTATTTCCGCAAACATGGCCTGCAAAAGACAGTTTTTTGGGCGTATCCACTCGCGGTCATATTATATCTACCATGGCTACCATCATTCTTTAACCAAGTAAAACAAGTCCAAAGTGGCTTCTGGATCCCACCCGTCGATCTCGCCACGCCGTTCGGTTTCGTGTCAGAAAGTCTAATTTATCGTAACGTCAGCGAAACGCAAAGCTGGTATGTCTTGTTAGTTCTAGCGGTCATTGTCTTAACTGTATATTTGCTCGCTAAAACCCTCAAACAAACAACCAAGGATTCTCGGCAAAATTTCATTCTCCTCACCACCCTGACTTTCGCTCCGCCAGTCTTATTAATGCTCCTCTCGTTCCCGCCATTTCAGCCAACTTACGTTACTCGCTATGTCGTTTATTCTGCCAGCCTCTTATGGGTGCTAATTGGGCTAGCGATTCATTGGGGCAAATCCTTCAATAAGCAAAAAGCAGCCGGCCTACTCGCCATTCTCGCACTCGTCAGCGCTACCATCGGTATCGTTTCGGTCGACTCACGCGACAATAGTAACGACACACGCGGTATCATTACCGCCGTCAAGACAATTTCTTCAAACCCGTCACCAATTCTCGTGCATGTTGGCACCATGGACTATTACGATTTATTCTTCTACGAAACTCCAGAGCATCCAGTTTACGGCATCGACGTAGACTTCATTTGGAGCTCACTCGAGCCAATTCGCGAATATCAGCAAAACTACCTTGAAAATAGCGACGCCTTTATCGCCGAACAAAACGACTTCTGGATTATCGTAGCCGCAGACGACGACAAAGAATACACATACGAAGATTTCTCAATTATTAACACAATCAAAACCGACAAATTTATCGCCACCGAATACACCAGAAAATAAAAAAACACCCCGAGCATCGCCCGGGGTTATTCTTGCGTGCAATAGACCTCACATTGTCTCCATGAAATAGGTCCACTCGATATGCTCGTCCATTGTACGGCCAAGCATGGCCAATAATTGCATCAACAGGCCCGCACAAATCGCGCCACATAGCTCAAGGCAATTAAAGCGTACGCCGCGCTCGTCCGCCACCATATCGTAGCCATAGGGCCTACATTTACCATAGCTCCCATTGGGCACCATCGTCATACTCACATTCAGCGGCGGATACCCAATTTTCGACTCGAGCTCATTCGGCGAAGCTATGATTGAAAGAATATAGTCACCACCCCACATTTGGTCATTGATATAGGTCTTACCATCTCGAACGTAGCATTCCGGCTTGTCGCTTCCGCCAAAAAAACGCAACATCTCACCTAACGACAAATACCAGTCCCCGCCTTTTCTTTCGACGAAGCCCATTTGAGTCGCGAATTGAATCGCGTCACTCGTCCTGCCTGCGCAATCGCGCCACGCATAATTACCAGCCATAATTTCACCTCCAGATTTTTGCATGGCTCCATAAGGAGCAAGGTTTTGAAAACGCTATTTTTCTATAATAGCACCGTATAAATCAAAATAGGCTGGCAAATTTTCCTTATCATATGTTGCAGCTCTGCTCATGCGCACATACAATGCTACCGTTAAAATCGCTCGCTTATACGAACCGTCCCGCTCTGGGAAAAAGCTGTAAATATATTCCGCACCAAGTCGCGTAAAGATCTCTACGTTCGACAATAAGGCGAAATAAAAATCATATAAATAGTCGCCCACAACCGGCATTGGGTCAATTACGCGAATCTTATCGCCCTCCAGTAGAAAATTGTGCGTACCGAAATCGCCATGCAATAAATATTGCTCCGGGTTTTCCCTACCGGCAACTTCTAATGCCGACATGACTTTCTCGGTCGAAACATTCGGAATCGTCCGCCTAGCATATTCTATTTCGTCTAATAAAAACGCTCGCCATGACACATGTTCTTCATTCAAAAAGCCATACCCGTCATGCGGATACTTCCGATAATTGCGCACAATCTCCGCAATTTGTTCTGTCGCTACTTTAGCATCAATCAGCTCCCCATCGTAATGAATGCCATCAATAAATTCAAAGCATTCGTAACCTAGTTCCTCGTTGCTACATAATAGGCTTTGAAACACACCGTTCGGATTTTCCTGCAAAAACTCCGCCTGAGTGCGAATCGTATTTAAGTCAGTTATTTTGACAAGATACTTATCCGCCAAATTAAATACCGTCGCATCAGTCGCGCCATCAGAATAAAAATGCGGCACAACTCCAGATAAATCCACCCCCAACCTTTGTTCTATATCCGCGATTGCGGCCACGACTTTTTGATCCATATCCTAATTTTACCCCAACAGTGCTATAATAGAAGCATCCATTTGGGGTGTTAGCTCAGTTGGTAGAGCGATTGGTTCGCAATCAATAGGTCAGGAGTTCGAATCTCCTACACTCCACCATTTAATATCTTCTAAAAACACATCGTCGAAAGACGATTTTTTAATACCCAATCTCGATAATCAACACATCCCGATATCTTTTTGAGTCCTTATCGCAAGTCGACAGCATTACTATTCTTCCGCCATTATATTGCCCGCGCCAATTCAAAGCCGAGCTCGCAAATCTAGTCACAATTTCCCAATTCTTATCGTTTCGATAACTTCTCACTTCATACAAATCATCCCAAGCGTCAATTACACCATAGCCCAGTATATACAGCTCATAAAGTTTATCGCCTGCTCGAATCGTGCCACCAGAGTGCTCCTCGAAAAAACTAGCATCCGCAAATAACTTTACGTCCCCAAACATCAAATGCCCCGTCATTCGATGGCCATAGATAATCATAAAATCATCGCTAAAATCACTGGCATTCCGATAGTCCATAAATACACTACCAGCAGTTGCATACTCACCACGATAATTATGCCTTAAATAATAGCCATTGTCTTCACCCTGTACAATTGGCTGGTTAATTTCCGTATCATTAATTCGGATCCATCCAATTATTGAAGAGCCATCGCTAAATA
Source organism: Candidatus Saccharibacteria bacterium UBA2834 (assembly GCA_002351365.1). Taxonomy (GTDB): domain Bacteria; phylum Patescibacteriota; class Saccharimonadia; order Saccharimonadales; family Saccharimonadaceae; genus UBA2834. The sequence goes on along the minus strand of DEGE01000017.1, from coordinate 38,379 downwards.
CTTCATCGTCAAAAATCGCATCTTCCGCAAATATCTCCGCGCTTTGCGACACATTTTGTGAATCCCACAAGGCAAAAATACNNCCCGCCAATAATACCCCGCCGCTCAATAATAAGATGAATCCAAGGAATCATTCAATAACACGCAAAATCCTATTCATTGGTAAAATTCCTTATCTTTACAATCAGCAACACCCGCCCATCAATCGCTTTTCCGCCCAGTTCATTTGTGCAATTAATTTCGCCTTGCGCCAATAATACATCGTCAGAATCATATCGTCGCCATATCTTTTCGTACACTACCAAATCACCATCGCTGAGTTCGCCATTCGGTTCACTAACATAGTAAAAACCTAGCGCAAACCCAAAACAAAAATAAATAATACTAAGCAAGACTATAACCCGCATCAATCTTCGCAACGTCTCGTTATCGCGCCATCTCTTCCGAATCTTCATCATCAAAGGCCGAGCTAGAAGCCCGGCCGCCTACTAATTATTGTTTTCTTTTTGAGATTGCAAAATAGATGGCAAAACTCACTACTCCAAGTAAAGCGATAATCACGAACGGCAATATAACCGAATTAACGCCAGTCGCTACGCTCGTATTCTTTACGTTTTCAAATGAAGTAAAATTCTGGCTAATAGGATTTGCGTTCATTAGCATCATTTGGCCGCCGGAACGTGATTCAGTCGTTTTCGTGGTAGAAGTTTTATTATTCTCCGTAGCGCCATCAATATAAGTATCGTAATCTGACACATCGAGCTCTGTTATCGAATAGCTTAGGCCAATCGGCAATTCGCTGTAATCATCCGCATCAATGCCAAGTTCAATTTTTTGCCCATCTTTTAGATATACATAATTCTCTTGCCCTACTACAAAGCTACTCTGTGTCACAATCGTGTCGCCGTGATACATTACCGTGCTGTCTTGTCCGGAAATCGTAAAAACATCGCCTTCCGTCGCGTTCGTAAAATCGATTCTAAACTTAAAGTATTCACCCAAATCAGCATTATCGCCCGACACATATTTTTCTAGTTCTATGAAAGTACGATCGGCCCGAGAATTAAACAACGCAACGTCAGTTTTGTCGCCGTCTTTGTTAACGACTTGCGGAATTAAAGTAACCGTCAAATCTCCAGTTGGATATCCGTCATCATCGAGTTGATTACGTACTGATATTAGAATCTCATATTCATCGCTAGTATCGACAGGATAGTTTGCGTCGTCCGACGAAGAAACCTCTTTTAGTGTGATCACATAGTCGCCAACTTTCGTAAAAGTTAAACTAGACAAATCTAAATTATAATCAACACTTGCCACCTTCTCCGCATTTGGCATCACGCTATTAAAACTAATATCGAAACCAGTCGCTAATCCGCCAATTACGGCTGGATTATTCTTGCTCTCCGCCAATGAATAGCCAAAAGTCGCCGTCACCGGATTCTTCACGCCGGTCACTTCTCGCGTCACCACTACACTCGTCGCCGTTGAGCTATCCGATAAAGTTACCGCTTGCGCCATTGCTGGAACAACTGGCGCAAAAGACATTACGGCCGCCAAAAACAATGCAAACTTCTTCAAGATTTTCATCATCCTCCTTTTATTAACATTCGCAAAACTTATGGCCACCAAGTTTTTACCCTTCCATTAAAACAACGCCCCGATATTATAAAAAGCACGAGTATAATGTATATTGAACAAAATTATTGCTCAACAAAAATCCCCCTCTAACAGGGGGATTTTTAAGTTTTCGAGCTATTTTACTCTTCGTCTTCTGCAAGTTTACGCTTGCCGAATACAGCGGTTCCAATTAGTCCAAGTACCGAAATTGCTAGCATTGCGATATTGCGCATGATATCATCTTCGGTCTTCGGGTTTTCTGGCGTATCGCCGCGACCTGGCTCGTGATAGATATTAGTAAAGGTTACGTCCGAACTATCATCTGACTCAATTACTAATTCGCCTTCACCATTATCCTTTACGACAATCGTAATCATGTACTTGTTTTCATCGAATTCAACGTCACTGTTATTCTCGTTTGCATTTTCCTTAACGGTGAATACATACGTGTCAGGCTTCTCAAAGCTTAGGCCGCCAAATATAACTTTACCGTCCGCATCATTCAATACGGTCATGACTTCGTTGCCTTCTTCGTCATAGAGCGTAAAGCTGAATTCACCCTCTCTCAAGTCGCGGCCTTCAAGTACCTTATTAACCTCAATCGCGTAATCGGTAATCGGCGTTGCTTCGTAGTTATTCTCAAAGGTGACGTTGCTTGCGCTCTGACCGTCCTTCTTGATTTGGACATCGGCGACCAACTTACCGCCTTCATCAGTCACAGTTACTTCGACAATATATTTCGCAATATCGTAAAGGTAACCAGCTGCACCGCCGTCAATTTCTACAATCTCGTACTTATAAGTACCGGTTTGTTCGAAGGTAATTGGATCAAACTTCTCCGAGCCAGCACCCTTGATCGTAACGGTTTGAGCTTCTTCAATGCCGTCACCAGTTAATTCAAATTCGAATTCCACTGGCTCGNNCCAGCACCCTTAATCGTAATGGTTTGAGCTTCTTCAATACCATCACCAGTTAATTCGAATTCGAACTCCACTGGCTCGACGCCTTCATTCATACCATTGAGAACCTTGGTTACTTCGAACTGAACATCAACTGGATTGGCTTTATAAATGTTAGTAATGGTCCACTCTTTCGTTTCATCACCCGCAATCGTGACGCTTTTAACTTCAAGCTTACCAGTCTCGTAGTTATCTTCAACGACGACCAAGACCGTGTACTCGTTTGTGTCATAAGTGAAGTTACCTAAGGCGCCTTGAGCTTCTTGCAAAGTGTAAGTATAAGTACCAGCCTCAGTAAACTCAATTGCCTTAAAGTCGACGCCGCCTTCGAGTACGCCACCGCGCAAGCCGACAGCTTGATAGTCAGAATAGCCTTCACCTTCAAGCGTAAAGTAGAATGTACCACCAATCGGATGATTATTATTATTGCTATTTGATTGATCGTCAATCTTCTTATTGACGCGAATCGTCGTATCAACTGATTCGGCCTTATAGCTATTTACGATGGTATACTTACCGCCATCCGTAGCTTCAATCTTCATTGTACCGTCGCCGTTATCGGTCACACTTACCGTAGCAGTAATATCTGCTGGCTTGGTCATGCCGGCCGGCAAAGTACAGGTCTCAGAAATCGTGTAGTTATATTTCTGGTTATGGTCTTTTTCCGAATAGGTTAAAGTAAACTTCGCAGTCTTGTTTTCACTATCGACCGTCACAGGCTCGCCGACGGCTTCGCCGCTTTCGTCAAATAGCGTAAATTCGAATTTATCACTATCGAGCCATGGGCGACCTTGTACGTCTTTCGTTACATAAAGATCAATGCTACCCTCGGCCTTATAAACGTTGACGAACTCAACGCTCGTTGCACTTTCGCCATCTTTCTTGATGGTTGGCGTTGC
>DEGE01000017.1:34355-34800 GCA_002351365.1 Candidatus Saccharibacteria bacterium UBA2834 | reverse complement strand
ACTCACCGAATGATGCTTCACCAGAGCCACTAATCGTCTGTGTACCAGTTGCGTCACCAGTTAATTCAAAGCTAAATGTTGCTGGCTCGAGGCCATCAGCGAGACCATTCAAAGTCTTCTTGACCTTCAATTCGTAGGTCGCAGCTGTTGCTTTATAAACGTTAGTAATCGTAATACTCTTGGCATCTTCGTCGTTGATCTTGATACTTTCAACATAAAGCTCTGCTTTATCCGTATTATCTTTCACTACGATTACGACTGGATATTCAGTCTCATCATATGTATAGCCGGCCACATCACCCTTAACTTCTTTAAGTGTGTAGTTATAGGTACCAGCTTTACTAAATTCAATATCCTTGAAGTCGGCGCCACCCTTACCGCCATTTGTCGTAACATTTTGAGTGTCAGAATAATTATCACCGGAAAGCGTGAAGGTAAATGTGCC
>DEGE01000017.1:32878-34103 GCA_002351365.1 Candidatus Saccharibacteria bacterium UBA2834 | reverse complement strand
CCTCGGCTGTCATAACCCCATCGATACCATCACCAGTTAATTCAAACTCAAAGCTCTCCTTGCTCCAGTCACGCTCATCGCCATCAAAGGCTTTTGTAATCTTCAAAGTGATGTCGCCAGAAGCCGAATAGTTGTTTTCGAATTTAATCTCGTTTACAGTCTCTTCGCCCTTCTTGATTTCAGTATGAGGAACAAGTTTACCGTCTTCGTCGACAACATTTACCGTAACAGTATATACAGATTCATCATAAGTATAACCATCGGCCTTATCGTTCTGTTCAGAAATCGTGTAGGTATGTTCGCCAACTTCGGTGTACTTTAGTTCTTTAAAGCTTGCAGAACCAGAACCTTGAATAGTCTGCGTGTCAGTCGCATCGCCAGTCATATCAAAGGTAAAGGTCGCTGGAGTCTCGCCTTCGAAACCGGTCAAAGTCTTCGTCACATCAAACTTAACTTTCGCATCACTTGCATCGGCTTCGTAGGTATTCGTGAATGCTGCTTCGTCTACAGCCGCACCGTCTTTTGTAATCTCAATGCTCTCGACATAAAGCTTAGCTTTGGTCGTATCGTCTTTTACGACAATCTTTACATTGTAGACAGAATCATCGTATGTGAAACCAGCCGTATTTCCAGCAATTTCTACAATCTTGTATTCATAGGTGCCAGCTTCATCAAATGAGATACCATTAAATGAAGTTTCACCAGTCAAGTTTTCAGTCGTTACAACTTTCTCTTGAACCTTAGCACCGTCCTTATCCTGGAGCTGGAAGGTAAAGTTGCCGTCCTTCTTACTATTCGTAAGATCGGTAATCGCCTTCTTAACTTTCAAAACTGCTTCAGCTGGATCACTTGGCGTAGTCTTATAGACGTTCGTCAATTGAGCAACATGCGCATCATTATCGAAGTTTGTTGTAATAGAACCATTGTGGTTGTCGGTCAAAGTCACATTAATCGTGACTTCACCGGTTTCAGCCGTAACACCAGCTGGCATGTTCTCAGTAGCTTCGCGAATCACATAAACACGCGTACCACTATCACCAGTCGTGTAATTAATCGTCGTAAACGCTACAGCATTAGCATTCGTTGCCGTAACTTCACCCTTCTTTACTTCCTCGCCATCAACAATTTCATAAAGATAGAACGTAAAGCTATCGCCCTCTTGCCAATCGCGACCGGTCAAAATCTTACTTGCATAAAGCGTCAACGAACCAGTCGATTCATAGGG
>DEGE01000017.1:21860-32830 GCA_002351365.1 Candidatus Saccharibacteria bacterium UBA2834 | reverse complement strand
CACAAGTTCTCCATTGCCCTTATCCTCAACTTTAACCGTCACGTTCAAAACGTTTGGCGTGCTAGTAATACCACGATCACCAAAGCCTTCGGTGCTTTCCTCAATCGTATAAGTATAGGTGCCAGGCTCAGTATAGGTTACATCAAACGTAGCCTTTTTATCGGTTTTTTCGGAAACCGGAGCTGTGCCAATCGTGTTGCCATTTTCTTTCAAAGTGAAGTAGAAAGTATCATCACTCGTCCAGTCATTAAAGTCTTTAAGTGCAACAATCTGCGTACTTACTGGTTTTGCATTGTATGTATTAGTGTATGCAACTTCTGCGCCAGCCTTTGCTAAAGTACCGCTTTCATTGCCAGAAACAGTCGTTGTAAAGCCGTTCTTATTAGCGTCCTGTTCCTCGATAGTATAAGTTGCGCCAACCGGCAAATCTTTAATTGTAGCGGTCTCACCATCGCCGAGCGTGATAGTGCCGCCGGAAACAATCGTGCCCTTATTACCCTTGTTGGTCGTATAGTCAAATTCACCAGCCAACTCATTATCGCCATCCTTCAAAGTCACCTTGAAATTAAAGGTCTTTGCCTTAGCCGCATCGCGATCACCGTGAGTAACATCAATCCTCTTTGATATCTTTAGCGTTGTCGCATCATAGACGTTCTTGACGGTCGCTTTAGCCGAAGCGTTCGGCTGTACGATATACCAATCACCATCAATCTTATCCTGATCATAGGCACCATACTCACCATCGCCATGTTTAACGGTATATTCAATACCCTCTAGCGAATAGCCAAGCGACAAGCCATCGGTTACTTCTTCGACTTTAAACTTTGTGCCAGTATCAATATCCTGGAAACGAATCGTATCACCAGCATAGATATCGAGTGTTACCGTACCCGCAACCTTAGTTTTTGCGGAACGACCTGTGTAACCAGCGTTAGCGCTCTCTGCGCAGCTTGCATCAGTCGTATTGTTATAGCAAGGGTTATTTGCGCCATAGTAAATACGATACGTGTGCTCAGCGTCATCACCAAACAAAGTCTTAATCGTAAACTTCTGATCCTTCGTATCAGCCTTGCCACTTACGGTCTTCGTAACCTCAAAGCCACCCTTGAGTGTGTTCGTAGCGGAAATCTGAGAGAGTTCGTTCATCTCAATGATAGAGACAATTTTATTACCGCTATATTCGAAAATCACATTCTTTACTACGCCATCAACCAACATTGGATGATATTGATAATGCGTCAAATAATAGTGATCCGTGATGTCGTATTCTTGAAGTTCATAATCGTGACCTTCTTCTAGAATCACATAGCCATCAACGACTGGATATTCGCCAGTATTTACAATCTTGCCAGTTTTACTATCGGCAGAAATCATAATACCAGGCGCAATCGCGATTTGCTTATCGGCTTTCCATTCGTTGCCATTTTTCTTCACAACGATGTTGTCTTCATAGACTTCACTGCCGCGCATTAACTTCAAGACGACCGAACACTCCTTCGTGTCTTTATTGCAATAGTCTTCTTGTTGATCCGGATTAAGCTCGTCTTCCCAAAGCTTTACGACATTCAATTTCTTTGAAACGAGATCGACTGGTTTAGGGTTAGCTAAGCTCACTTTTTGTAATTTGCCATAAACAGGATCGCTGCCATCAGTAGAATTTTTAACAGTACGATACTGCAATTCCGGATAATCCGTATTAGTCTTCAGGCCGCAGCTAACAACATTATTGTTGTCATCGAGCGTACAGCTGACGGATTCCTTTTCCTCATCAGTTAGCGAACTATAAGCTCTTTTACCATTATTTAAGTCAGCTACTAAATCATATGATTCTTGGCTTGGCCAAACCGTAAATGATACAGTCGCGGTTACACCATTTCCGAGTACGTAGTTCCCCATATCCCAAACTACTTCGCCATTTTCGAATTTAGCTGTCGTAATTTGTGGGTCAGTCGTAGCGACGCCACCAAGCGTATATTGGAAATTGCCAGCCGTACCATTAACAGCCATGGTCGTCATGCCGGTAATACCATCCGAATATTTAATATTCGTCAACGAAAGATTATTGGTAATAGAATTAGCAATTTCCGCGAATGCAGCGTTTACTGCAGCTTCATTAGAAGTAGCATAATAATAAGCATCGCCATGATTTTCGGCAGTGGCAGTGTTTGCGTGATTAGTCAAACTCTGCATGCGGTCAACGCTACCATAGACGCCTAGGTCATAAAGATTATAACCAGCATTCGTAATTGCTAGTGCCTGCGGTGCGGCCTGATTATAACTTGAATTAATAACGTTATCATTTTCCTGGCCACAATTCGTTCCATAAACCCTATTACAACCATTATATGTAGTCGGGTTACCATCGGTCATAAAGATGATATAACCTTTATCACCATCATTTTTGCCGTCAAGAGTCGACTTTGCCAAACGCAAAGCATCGTCCCAGTTGGTGCCACCATCGGCCGCAACATTATTCAATGTGCTATTTAGGGTTGTTCCATTCGTAGTCCAAGAATTACGAAGTGTAGCACCGTCAGCAAAAGAAATGAGGCTCACTTCAACGAGATTTGGATGTTCGGAAGTATTATTTCCAAGAAGAGTTGTAAAAAGAGTACCTAAAGAAGATTTAGCAGAATCAAGACGAGTCTTAGAACTATCGTAACGCTGACCGTTATAAACATCGCAGTTCCAACCATTCTGATAATATACAGTTCCACCCGTAGTGTTATTGGTAATCGCGTTGCCACACTCATATCTACCGGTCCAGTTATTATAGGTTCGAGAACTATATAGCGTTACATTTGTTTCATAATAGTTGTTAATTGATGCTGGACGATTAACGTTATTAGTGCCATATCTACCAGTATTAGACTCCAAGAAATAACGCATACTACCAGACGTATCTAACACCACAACAACATTCGCACCATTATTAATGGTCGTCGATTCCGCCTTACCAGTCACGCTCAGCGTAATCGTATAAGTGCCATCGGGCGTACCGTCCGGATTTAAATTTGGCGTTAATGTTTTACTATGTTCTGGTGTACCTAGATCAGGGTCACCATCCGCAGCATAGACGCTGCGCGTCAAAGCTCCACCCATTGGCGCAATCGTACTCAGCACCATCAAGAATGCTGCGGCAAGATTGCGAAACCTTTTTGAAAGACTCACTTCTTTTACTCCCTTTATAACTCTTTATTTTGCGCCCCACACTCCATAGAATGAGGCATTTGACCTTAAAATACCCTGCTAGTCAAGTTTATGCAAGCATAGGCGTATTGATTTATTCTACACCGTTTACGCTTAAAATTCTTATTCCGCGCCCAAAGCCACAAAAAACCGTTGTATTTTTTACAACATTCACAAAATAGCCCCAAAAACTACTGTTGTATTTTTTACAACATACAATTAAGTAGCTCCATCGCCCGAAAAGTTATTTTTGGATATAAAAATCCCCACACGCTTTTCATAGAAACTGTATTTGTTTCAAGAAAAATGTGTGGGGATTTTCTATTTCTTAACAACTTTTTCCGTAACGTCGAACTTCTCCATATAAAGCCCGAGCATCAAACGAATTTGTGAATACAACGCGCAAAATGACGTATACACGATCGCAATCACTGGCGAAATAATCCATTGCAAAACCATTAATACATGTTTTGTCTTCTTGTAACGCGCTGGTTTTGGCGGCAATAATTTCATCGATAAAATAATCGAGACGACCATTAACAGCATGGCAAAGGTCTGAATATAACTCACTACCGACGGTAAATGATGTGCCAATAAATCGAGCGATTCAATATTAAATATCAACGGCACCCAACCACCGAACAATACAATCGGCGCAGTCGCAGCCAACGTTACATGACCGTCCAATAGGCGAATGAATTTCGGCAACAAATCATCCCAATGCATCTTATTCTTTTTGGAGAACATATAATCTGCCACATAAGCCACATCGCTCGCGCCATAATCCCAACGTCGCAACTGAATCCACTGCGCTTTCAAAGTTTTCAATAACGTATCGTTCAAAACTGCATCCTGACCGATTGGTGCGCGAATCGGATAAACTTCATAATCGCCATCAAAATAGAACAAACTACGCCAATATTGATGACCATCTTCCACGATCGTACGTACACTCCAAAAATTCATTCCAACTAAAGCCTCGAGTGGCTGCGAATGTGAAGCGAAGTTGCGCAAATCCAGCGGACGCATCGTACAAACCAAATTCCAGAACGAGTTCGTACAAGCCACCACGCGCGATACCGCCGGTGCATCCCAAATATTATTCGTAAATAATGACACAGGCTGGAAAGCCATATGTAAACGCTCCTCATGCACGACATATTCATATGCTACCTGGTCAAAATAAACTTTATGTGGACGGTTGTCGCTATCCAACGTCGTCACGATTACGTCGCTATATTTAATGCCTTTTTCGTCCACAAATTTCTGCAAGTTTTTGCCGGCCCAAGTGATATTGCCTCCTTTGCCAATCACCTCATTTGGCAAACCATCCGGATGCTTCGACAACAAGAAATATCCAAATTTCTTACCATACTTTTTCTGCAAAGCCTTCGCGACTTTTTCGCCCGCTTCGCCACCCCGCTCTTCGTAGGCAATCGTCACAATCATTCTTTCTTTTGGAAAAGTTGACGCCAGCACACTCTCGATCGTCGGCTCTAACACGTCAAGCGTTTCGTTATACATCGTAATAATAATTGCATGATAAATATTCTGCGGATTTGGATAATTGCCATCTTCCGAGGCCGCCATATTCAATAAGTTCTTTAAATGCTGCTGGTGATCGTAGGCCTTACTTTTCGTATGCGCCAAACGCTCATAACTTTCCTGCGGGTTTTCCAAATCCACCATACGTTTGCGCCAATTAATCGCGCAGCTCGCATTCACCATTTTGTAGCCCTGCACCGTACGGAACATTGTACCGATTGCCTTTACGACACTACCAACCACGATAATCAACAAGAAAATCGAACCAGCAATTGGCGAAATCGCCGAAAAGCAGAACAATAACGCTATAATCCCCAAGCTCACTAGCGCTGGAAAGATTTCAAAAAAACGATACCGCGCCGTGCGCTTCCCAACTGGAATTTCAATGACTTTAGACATTCTATCCTCTTCCGACTAAACTCAACAAGGCATGTAGGGCCACGATAATAATGACACAACTTACACCCAAGAATAGTCGCGCAACATCCTTGCCACGCTTGCTATGCAAACGTGCACTTATTAATATATGTCCCGCACCAAGTACAATTGCAATAATCGAAAAACTCAGCATATACCACCAAGCACCGTCATCATAACTGTTGACTACGCCTGAGTACCTCCAATAAAGCCGACTAGTTGGGTCTAATCTAAAAAGTGACTCCAAGAAGAGCCAAAGTCCTAGACCAAAGTTGACCACCATCCAGATAATGAAACTGCGATCACGTTTAAAAATCGCGCCAAAATCTTCCGCTAATTGCTTCATACTACCCTATATTTTACCATATTTATTATTTCTGTAAATTTGCTTGCAAATCTAACCGAATCACGTAAAATAAAAATGAGAATCATTTTCAATTTTAGCTATGAAATACACCACTACTGCAAAATCAGCCATTAACACAGTCATCAAATCTTTCAAGACAGATTTTACCGCCAAAGAATTAATCGCCAAGCTCAACCAATCTGGCCACAATTTCGGTACAGCTACAATTTATCGCCATATCGATGAGCTTGAAGCTCAACACATTTTACGTCGCGTATATCATGATAACAGTACAGCTATCAGTTATTGGTACTCTGAACCTTGCGATCATGATAGCCATTTTGATTTACATTGCACTAGCTGCGACCGCATCTTCCATGTAGATTGTGAGCACATGCAAAAATTCGCTACACACGTTCAACAAACACACGGCTTCGCCGTGCAAGCCGAACGCGTACTCGTTAATGGTCTTTGCGCCGATTGTCAAACAATCAAGGAGAGAGAAAATGCTGCGCAATAAAACCATCGCCAAAACTTCCTTGGCGGCTTTATTATTTGGCGCCGTTTGTGTCATCGTATTTTTGCTCGCCAAACCACAAACGCAAACCGACCAGCTCAAAATTGTCTCTACGATTTTCCCCGGTTACGATTTTGCTCGCGCCATCGCAGGCGACAATGCCGACATCACTATGCTTATTTATCCCGGTTCGGAAATTCATTCCTTCGAACCAAGCCCGCAAGATATCATTAATATCCAAGACAGCGACGTTTTTATCTATGTTGGCGGCGAGTCAGAAGCATGGGTAGAAAAAATCATTGCCAATCTCGACACGAATCGCACTAAAATCGTCCGCATGATGGACGCCGTCGATTTAGTGAAAGAAGAACTTGTCGAAGGCATGGAGCCTGAGCACGAAGACGAAGATGGAGTCGAATACGACGAGCATGTTTGGACTAGCCCACTTAACGCTATTAAAATCGTCGAGTCGATTCGCGACGCTCTAGTCAATGCCGACCCACAAAACGCCAACTTTTATCAAACCGCCACCGCAGACTATACCGAACAACTCACTCAACTCGATTCCGACATCCGCGCCACACTCTCCGACACCGCCCACCATACATTAATTTTCGGCGACCGTTTCCCATTGCGNNTTACTTCGTTGAAGAATACAACCTCCAATATTACGCCGCCTTCCCGGGTTGTTCCGATCAAACCGAAGCTTCCACCGCAACATTAGCCTTTTTGATTAACAAAATTAAATCCGAAAACATCAAATATATTTTTACCATTGAGCTTTCCAACCAAGCAGTTGCTCGCACGATTGCTGCCGAAACCGGCACCGAAATTCTAGAATTCCATTCGCTCCACAATATCAGTAAATCAGACTTTGATTCCGGCAAAACTTACTTACAAATCATGTACCAAAATCTTACAAACCTTAAACGAGCTTTAAACTAACATGACATTACTCGAAACCCAACATCTCACTCTCGGCTACGACGACCAGACCGTCATTAATAATCTTAGCTTTAAAGTAAATGATGGAGATTTCATCTGCATTGTCGGCGCAAACGGTTCCGGTAAATCAACCCTCGCCAAAGGACTACTTGGCCTAATCAAGCCAAAGTCTGGCAAAGTTATCTTTCGGCAGCTCGAAGCCACCAATATCGGCTACATGCCACAGGAACATAAGATCAATCATAATTTCCCCGCATCAGTACTTGAAATCGTATTGTCTGGTTTTTTAAATCAGACCGGCCACAGTCCGTTCTACTCCAAACAGCAAAAGCAACAAGCACTCGAGAATCTTAAATTACTGCACATCGAAAAATTAGCTCGCGAAACCTTTAATACCTTATCGGGCGGCCAACGCCAAAAAGTTCTACTCGCCCGTTCGCTCTGCGCTACCACAAAGTTATTAATCCTCGACGAACCTAGCAATAATCTGGACTATAAATCAAAACAGGAACTTTATCGTCTTGCTAAAAAGCTCAATCGTAAACGACATATTACAATCCTAATGATTACTCACGATCTCGATCATAAAAACTTAATTGGCGACAAAATTCTAGCGCTCAGCGGCGAAAAGTATTTCTTTGGCCCAACCAGCGAATATGTCAAAACTATTCACGCGGAGGCGCACCATGCTTAACTCTATCGTCGAAATGTTTAGTTATGATTTTATTGTACGAGCCTTCATTGTTGGCGTCGTCATTTCAATTTGCGCCGCTCTACTCGGCGTCGTGCTCGTCCTGCGCCGTAATTCAATGATTGGCGATGGCTTATCTCATGTTGCCTTTGGCGCTTTCGCTATTGCAACCGTTCTAAATCTCACGCCATTATATTTCGCCATCCCCGTCGCAATTATTGTTTCCTTCCTTATTCTGCGACTAAATCAAAATAGTAAAATTCACGGCGACTCCGCCATTGCATTGGTTTCCGCTTCCGCACTTGCTATTGGCGTGATGGCGATTTCAATCATCAAAGGCGTAAATGTCGACATAAACGCCTACTTATTTGGCAGCATCTTATCAGTCACAACTAGCGACCTCGTCATTAGCTCAATTCTTGGCTGCATTGTTATTCTGTTCTTTATTTTCTTTTATCACCGAATTTTTGCCATTACTATCGACGAGACTTTCGCCAAATCCATCGGTCTCAAAGTTAATTATTATCAGGCCATTCTCGCGATTATTTGCTCCATTGTTGTCGTAATTGGTATGAAGTTACTTGGATCATTATTGATATCTAGCCTAATTATTTTTCCATGTCTCACCAGTATGCACCTCTTCAAAAACTTCCGCCAAGTCATTATTTCGTCCGCAGTCATTTCCGTTATTTGTTTTAGCGTTGGCTTAATTGCGTCATATTTATTCAGCACACCAACTGGCGCTAGCGTTGTTATCGTCAACCTAGTCGCCTACATAATCTGCTGGCTAACCAGCAAATTAAAATAAATTACAAATCAGTACCTGGCTCTACGTAAGGACTAGTTTCGTCCACGTCATCATAACGCACACGATAGCGTAAAACTTTTGATAGTCGATTAATTGTTGATTTGTCATAAATATCTATTTTTTCGCTGCCATCATCCAGCGCATATGGCATTACTTCGCTATCATATTTACTCAGCTCTTCTTTGTTTTCGCGAATGTCCGCAATTATATCTTTTAGCTCGATAATCTCATCGTCCGTCAAAGCGCGGTATTCCACCTGATAATTCTGATAGCCCCAGCCCGAAAAGCCCTTATAATAGTCTTCTAGCTGCCATAATTCCTTGGTCTCAAAATCCATCAAAAACTTTTCATCATAATGCGTGCCACCATCATTCTGCATCGTCATCCATTTTTTATCTGTATGCACGATAAAACGGTTTTCACCATTCGCGACAACTTCCGTCTTAACAACATTTGCATCGCCAGCCGGTTGCGAGTGTCTCAACATAAAGAAAAATCCTCCTACTGCGACCGCCATCACGACAAGCACTAGCACCGCCGCCAAGCCATAAACTACACGCTTGGTTTTACTAATTTCTTTTTGTTGCTTTTTTTGATTCACCATAATTTCTTTCCAACTTTCTATCGTTATCATAACATATACCGCTTATATTTACTTTTGTGTCACCGAATGCAAAAATATAAATAAGTTAATTAGGTATTATCTATGTACGACATCAATATCAAACTTATTAAGCGTGGCCGCAGATTCTTCTATATTTTTCTTGCCGCCGGAATTTTCTTTGTCGCAATCATCGGTGGAATCCCACTATTTAATACAATCCACAAAAACAAATTAGACTCATCCACTACATCTACCAACGTAGAAATCCACGAACATAGAGACAGCGATGGCGACACCATGTATTCGCCAACCTACTACTACGAAGTTGATGGCCAGGAATATATTTGCCCGAGCAATTCGTCGTCCAGCATTCGACCAAACACCGACAATCAAACCATTTATTACGACTCTAAAAATCCCTCCGATTGCACATCCGAGTATACCCAAAGTTCCAGCCTCTTCTTCCTAATTTTTCTCATCTTACCGGCAATCTTCATCATTATCGCCGTCATAAACATCCATAAAATTAACCAGCGCGTTAAACGCGTCGAACAGCTCAACACTACCGGTAAGCTCGTCAAAAATCTTCAGTATGATTTGGTTGATTCAGGCATGAAAGTTAATGACGTCTCAATCCAATGCCCCGTCGTAAAATACACGCTACCATCCGGCGAAACCATCGAGCTCAAAGGCGACCCACGCCATGATCGAAAACTAAGCGATGATGACGGCATGGTCGACCTTGTTATCGACGAAAGTAATCCAGAAAATTATTTCATCGACTTCGAGATTAATCGCATTTCCGGCAACCTTCCTTCCGATTATTTCCAACAGCCACAGGCACCGAATGGCGCCACGCCGCAATCCGATAACACCACGCCAGAACAAAACACGGCGCCAACCGTTACACCCGAAAATAGCAACAACAAACCAATCACCTGGTAGATTAATTCTTTCCGGCAGATTGGTATTTTCTGATAAAAAGTCATAGATAGAATTCGTCAGATTGGTGATTTCTTTGTTTGAAGCGCATCTCTGGATGAGCGAAAACAAAAAATCGCCAAGCTGGCGAATTCTAACATGACGATGGAGCCGCTGGCAGGGGTCGAACCTGTGACCTGCTCGTTACGAATGAGCTGCTCTACCAACTGAGCTACAGCGGCACCTTGCCAATAATTATACCATATCTTCACCTATCCCAACAAAAACTGGAGGCAATTTTGCCTCCAGTATTCTGCGCAACTCATCATATGCTTAGTTCTACATCGCGAGAAACGCCTTCCCCGCCTCGTCGTCAAGCACTCGGTAAATATAGAAGCTATCACGTCGATCGCCGATCCCGTTCATCAAAACGTAAGCCTCACCATCAGCAAAATGCACGCTTTCCAACTCTAGTCGTGGCGCCGAAATCAGGAACGCCCGTATAGACTCATGAACTACATCGTATCGATATATTACGTTTTCATTCGCCTTCAGGCCAAGTTTCCATAAAATACCGACATCGGTCGACTTTGCCCAATCTGCCAAGTACACCCCATCGGCGTAATAACCGATATCCTGCACGGCTAAACCAGACGCAAAATAGAATTCTTTATCGCGCTCCATTAAATTATTGTCGATTAGATGAATCCATCCGCCCGAACGCGCAAAATATTCACCATTTCCAGCATAGGCAATTCCGCTAGCTGTACCACTCGACAGCTGTTCGTCGGTCTTCTGCCTAAAGTTAGCCGCATCGACGCGTGCCACTATCGTGCATTCATCGTTTTTGTCGTTAATACCAACTATCAGTAGCTCGTTCGTCTCTGGGTTATAGGCCATACCATTGGCATGCCCCAATTCATAGCTTTTACGCGCCGCCGCAAAATCTTTTGTCACATCCGCCAAACTTTGCCGATCAATAATCGA
>DEGE01000017.1:20114-21793 GCA_002351365.1 Candidatus Saccharibacteria bacterium UBA2834 | reverse complement strand
AAATAGTCTGGCGTGATGGCAAAACTTTGCACTGAACCAATCCCATCCGGCTTCATGCCTTCATAGACTAGCTCCAGGGATAACGGCGTCATTTCGTCCACACTAATAACTGATGAATCTGACGTCGAGGTCCTTGAAAACAACAAGTTCCCGCCAATGATACAAACTACAAGCAATAAGGCCAAATAAGCCTTCTTCATGTTTATCACCTCCTAGTGATATGCATATGAAAAGTTTTTAAGGTGCGTGTATATATCTTAACGAAAAATGCCACCTCTGTCAAAAGTCTCTTGCGCTCGCCGGCATCTCATGCTATACTTTACTCACTAGGGCTCGTGGTATAGTGGTCTAGTACGCCTCCCTGTCACGGAGGAGATCGCCAGTTCGACTCTGGTCGGGCCCGCCAGTTTTATTTAGAAACCTCTCTTCGGAGAGCGTTTTTTATTCCCCGTGCTATAATAGCTTTATTGCGGGTATCGTATAACGGCTATTATATTTGCTTCCCAAGCAAGAGACGAGGGTCCGACTCCCTCTACCCGCACCATCAAGTAAAAATACCCAAAGGGTATTTTTTGTTGCCCAATTAGTAGAGGGAGGAGGACCCGCAGGGGTCGGACGAAGCAGGAGCCGAGTCAAATAAAAATGTGTGCTCTGCCAAAAACATCTCGCTTATGCTAAAATAAAGCTAACTATGCAACCAAACAATTATTTGCAACCAAACACCTATTATCAGGTGCAGGCACCGCAAAAACCCGCCAAAACCAAAAGTACGGGTGGGCTTATTGCGATTATCATTCTTTTAGTCGTTCTCCTCTTAGGGCTCGGCATTTTCGTACTTGTCGATAAACTAATCCTCTCCAAGAAGACTGTTGTCGAAACTAACGACCTTAGCGGCACTTCGCAGTCCATTTCTCTTTCGAATGTCGAAAT
This sequence comes from Candidatus Saccharibacteria bacterium UBA2834, assembly GCA_002351365.1. Classification (GTDB taxonomy): domain Bacteria; phylum Patescibacteriota; class Saccharimonadia; order Saccharimonadales; family Saccharimonadaceae; genus UBA2834. The sequence goes on along the minus strand of DEGE01000017.1, from coordinate 20,863 downwards.
TCCCGAAGGCAGTGACGCGGACATCCTCAAAAACGTCCTCGCCGGCCGCACATTTTTGGTTAACGAAATCTACGATCAATACATTACCTTCAAAAACAACTCCGAATACACCTATTCCTATTACCGCACTCCAGACCAAGTCCTCGACCACTTCCAAAACGTACCTAGCGAGCACAACGGCACCTTTACTGTTAACGACAAAGTCATCACCCTCAGTGGCGGCGACACATTCACAATTACTGGCGACTACCTCGTCAAGACTTCAGATAAACTTAGTAGCAACAAAAACACCATTTATTTCGACGCAAACCAGCTGACAATTTTCAAAAAGAGCCTCACTAACGCCGTCAGTAGCTACATGAATGGCCTACAAAAGAAAGCCACCGACGCCCTCGCTACCCAAAAATCCGTCGTTAATTCTTACACCTGCACCTACGACAGGCCACACATGACGAACGCCGACAGCTTCGTCTGTAGCTCAACCTATACACTATACTTCAGCGCAAAAGACGTCGAAAAAGCCGCCGAAGAAGGCAAAGCCTTTACGTCGCTCTGCCCAACTCTCGCCGAAGCCTACGGCGCCACAAATTATGTCGACGCCTGCGTAGTAAATTCCGAAAACGTCGGCGCTCTTCAAACTTGGAGCAATCTCATCGTCCGCATCAAAAGCGCCACAAACTACGAATTAACCGGCTCATATCGCAGCGAAGCCGAAGCCTCTGAAATCGTCGAAGATGAAGATAAGAAAA
>DEGE01000017.1:18754-20084 GCA_002351365.1 Candidatus Saccharibacteria bacterium UBA2834 | reverse complement strand
GTAACTAAAAGCAATAACTAATCACGTTATTGCTTTTTTGTGCTAAATATGATATAATTATAAGATATGAAGCTCACTCGTTATAAACGCGAATCATCTTATTCTTATACACTCGGCGCCACGCTTACATATGAACTACTCAAAACTCATCCCGAATTAATCCAACGTGTCTTTTTGCGCCCAAATATTAAGCATGGCAACGACCTCGAGCAAATCATCACCGAACTGAGACAGCATCACGTCGAAATTATTGAAAGCACCAAAGCGTTCAACATCCTCAACGCCAAGTCTAATTGCCTTCTCATTGCGGAATTCCAAAAACCAGCCACGCAGCTAGATTATTCCGTGAACAATCCACACATTGTATTAGTTAACCCATCCGATGCAGGAAATCTTGGTACTATTATGCGCAGCGCCGTCGGTTTCGGCTATCAGAACCTAGCAATTATTCTCCCTGGCGTGGATCCATACGACCCAAAAACTATTCGCGCCTCCATGGGTGCAGCTTTTCATCTCAACATCCAAACTTTTGAAAGCTTCCAGGCATACCAAAATCCATTCACGACCCGCACCTATTACGCCTTTATGCTCGACTCCGCCGCTAAGCGCCTAACGGATGTTAATCCGATTTCCAAGAACTATAGCCTAATCTTTGGCAATGAGGCCAGCGGGCTACCGTCTGAATTCGCCACCTTTACCACTCCAATATTTATTCCGCAAAACCAAAAAATTGACAGCCTCAACCTTTCGGTGGCTGCCAGTATTGCTATGTTTGAGCTTTCTACTCGCCAGTAGGCGCTTCCGGCGCCTCTACTGCTTCGGGTTCGGCATTCTCTTCAAGATTAACATCATCAGCATTGCTCTCGCTTTCCTCAATCTTGATGTATTCTTTCACCTTTCCGTCATCGCGCACTTGTTGTAAATCGCTATTCAATCTCGAAAAACGCACCCAAATCGACTCATAATTCACTTTATTATCGGACTTGGCTACCAATTTTACGATATAAAAGCCATCGCCATTTTTCGAAATAAAGACGTCTGAAATATCGCCAGCTTTTTCGAGTTCATAAGCTTTTGCCGCCCTGCCACCATCTAGATTATTTACACTTACCATTGTGTCAGTTTTTTCATAACTAAAGATATTACTATTGGCATACTCCGTTGCCAAAGTCGCCATATCACCCTGGTTAGCGGCTAATTTCGTTTTAACTTCCGCTATCAAATCTTTCGCATCCGTGTCAACCGCTTCAGCCACCTTGCGCTTCGCTAAAGACAACATAATGAACCGGCGATAGTCTTTAATTGAAAAACCAAAGTTTTCTTTCACTAT
>DEGE01000017.1:18567-18728 GCA_002351365.1 Candidatus Saccharibacteria bacterium UBA2834 | reverse complement strand
ACGGCATCAATTTCTTCATCGGTCACTTCAAGACCCAACTCTTCCATTTTTGCCAACGCATAAGTATAATCTTCGGCCGCGTTCATTGCTTGACGTTTGTAATGATTAATCTGGCTTTTCGAATCTTCCGAATCGTCAAATTTGCCACTCTGATATTCAAT
>DEGE01000017.1:16005-18562 GCA_002351365.1 Candidatus Saccharibacteria bacterium UBA2834 | reverse complement strand
GTCGCAATGCTACTGCGGAAGATCATCAAATAGTCGCTATAGCGCACCTTATGGCCGTCAATTTCTGCTACCGGCAAACGCAAAAAGTTTGCAAAACGATACACCACATCACTCGTGCTCTGAACCTTATATACCTGCAACCAGCCGACCGCCAAAAAGGCCACCAAAGCCACCACGGCAATCGCGATAGTATTTATTACCAAACGATGCTTTGCGTACTGAAAAGGATAGCGGAATTTTTTGCCGTTCGCCAAAATCTCCTCGCGACTCTCCTCAATATTTTTTTGAGTAATCGCTGGACTCTTCTTTTCTTTTTTGTCCTTTTTAAATCTATCTGTAATGATACTCATTATTCTTCTTCACCACCCTCGCCGTGCTTGGCGTTCTGTATTTCATTATACACTGTTTCGGGGTGGCTTACCATGCTCAAGGTTAAATCGCCCACGCCAGTCTGTATCAATATCGTTCCATAATCGAACATCGAACCAAACATCCCCGGAACTCCGTATGAAATACTCTGTATATTATCGAGCTCCAAATCTACGACCGTCTTCTTAAAGAGTCCTTTTTGACGCACTTGGCGCAAACGTTCATTCGTTACGAGATAATAGCTAAAATGCCACAACATTAAGCTATATAGATATCCCAGCACTCCGAGCGCAAAACAACCAATCCATAGCCAAAATAGCTGAGGATCATCTTGTTTCAAAATCATCGGCACTGCACCGCCAACAATCAATAAAACCGCCACCAAAAAGCCTCGAATTGTCGTCAAAATATGACGCCGAAAAACCAGCACTACTTCTTCATTTGCGCGCTGTCCTTCAAAATCCATATGCCTATATTATACCATTCGGTAATTAGCTATATTCTGCCACTTAGCGCATTTAACACAAACTGCGTTATCGAAAAGGCCAGCAACGTGATTATTAAGCCGACAATCGCATAAAGAATCGTATTTTTTGCTTTTGCAACTTTTCCAGGATCGCCCTGCGACACCGTGTAATTTATGCCACCAACTATAATGAATAATACCGCCAAAATCCCCACCCACAAATAAACCGTATCTAGAACATTTCTGATTGTCTGATACATTTTCTCTTCGTCGTCATCATGATCGTCGCATAACCCAGGTGGCACCGATCCGCCAGGCAATATCAAATCACAAGGATCGCTATCGGCATTCTCTCGCCAGTCCGTCGGCGACCCAGTATTACCCTGCGCCTTATTCGAATCACCCGACTGATTATTTGGCTTTGTAGTCTCTGGTTTTGTGGTTTCCGGTTTTGTAGTTTCCGGCCGCGCCGATTCCTCTTTCTTATTACCAGAAGTTTTGTTCTTATTAAACTTCATCGGATTATCTTGACGCAATAATTTCAGTAACGATGCCGGCCCCGTAATTTTGTAGATTCCGCCACCACCACTCGACAAGTATCCAACGCCACCATATACGCTCCCGTCCTGCAGTTCTCCCGCCTGATTAAAGTCCGAGGTTATATAATGCCCCACTTTTTTGCCGGTAGTAACATCATAGGCTATCACCGCACTTTGGCTTTTTTAATACCAGCGCCATTACAAGTAGAAGTATTACTGCCGCTCCGCAGACAATATATCACTCGGTAAAACACCCCATTATGATAGAAAGATCCCTGATTTCCATGAATCGTGCTAAAGGTTTTATAAAGTTTCGGCGACCCCTCCTTCAAAATATCTCCCCGCACCTCGACCTTATTCATACTAGAGACTACAAAAACATCATCGTCCGCATCGTAAGTCGCACCAGCACTAAGTGAATATTTTGCCGTGGCGGCACGCTTTAACGTGCTAGGGTCATAAAAATCCGTACCATCAACAACTAAATATTTTTTAGGCGCATAATAATCCAAATCGTTGCGATGGTATCCGTAACCAGGAATATTTTTTGATACAACGACCGATCGCGTATTGTTTTTTCTTGTAAACATTAATAGGCCCCGAATGGTCGCATGCGGCAATATAGTAATCTGGCGTCACCGTAAAGCCATTTGCGTTCTTTCCGCCACAATTAAAACTTGCAACCTTCGAAGTTTGAATTTTTTCAACCTTAACATCCGCAAAAGAATAATTTGCCAACAAAATCGACGCCATAAACGACAACAATACAACAATAAACAAGTCACTAATCTTCCGCATCGACATCCTCCGCACTTCTTTCATTAAAAAGGCCTTCATAATATGCTGCCAACTCACTCTCGCCAAATGCATCCTCATACACATAAAGCGCATATGCCGAACCAATACTTGACATTAACTCTTCGGCCTCTTTCGCGTCGGCTAGAATTTGTTCCTTATAAACATCTAAATCGCCATTTTGTAGGCCATAGTCATATAAACTTCTCGCTCGAGCTAGATAATATTCCGCCTTTAGTTCATTATCGTTAGTTGCATCAATTACCGTCTGGAAATGATTAATATATTCATTCACCCCCTTCTCTTCTATGATATAGTCTAATTCGGTAATAATGGTATTTGGCGTCGCTTCTTCGTCTTGCAATAAAGCCTCGACCTTCTCTTCTTC